>DASSIC010000492.1:0-27441 GCA_035692325.1 Gemmatimonadaceae bacterium
CTCAACCACCCCGCCTCAGACGGCGAGAGCCCCCAACGCAGCGCGAGTTGCGGGGCCACCGCGTTCGCCGCGAACCAGACCGACATGCCGAGCAGCTCGGCAATCGCAACGAGCACCAGCATTCGCCAGCGGCGAGGATCCTCCGCTACCGTTTCCGGCGTTGGTCCAGCAGCTTGCTCCACAGCTTGCGCGCCCATGCGGCGACAGTCTACATCGATTCGCGCCGCGTCGCCCGTTCCCCCCGCATCGGATGCCCACCTTCCGCGCCATCGCGCTCGCCGCGCTCGTCGTGGCCATGACCCTCCTTGCGACGGCAGCGCTCCTTGCCGTCGGTGGCTACGACGTGCGCACGGCGCTCGGCGCGCTCTGGACCGGATCGCTGGGCTCATGGTACGCGCTGACCTCCGCGACACTCGTCCGTTCGATCCCGTTGATGTTGAGCGGTTGTGCCGTGGCCATCGCCTTCCGGGCCGGTGTGTTCAACATCGGGGCGGAAGGACAGCTGCTCGCGGGAGCCGCAGCCGCCACGGCCGTTGCGCTCGCGATACCGGCGCTCGGCGTGATCGCCCTCGCCCTTGCCTTGGTGGCCGGAGCGGCCGGGGGAGCGGGGTGGGCGGGCATCGCCGCGGTGCTACGTCGCCGCTTCGGCGTGCTCGAAGTGATCAGCACCATCATGCTGAACTTCGTGGCGCTCTATGCCGTGTCGTATCTGGTGCGCGGCCCGCTGCAGGAGCCCACCCACGCGTACCCCCAGACGCTGGCCATCGCGGAGGGTGTCCGGCTCGCTCAGCTTCCTGGGGCGGGGCGCCTCCATATCGGAATCGTTCTCGCGCTCGCCGTCGTCGCGGTGGCGGGATGGATGCTTCGGCATACCGCCGGAGGATTTCGACTACGCGTGGTCGGCGAGAGCCCTACGGCAGCCGCAACCGCTGGCGAGATCGACGTCGGTGGTGTGACCACGCGCGCCTTCCTCGTCAGCGGCGCGCTGGCCGGGCTCGCTGGTGCGGTCGAGGTAGCGGGCGTGACCTACGCGCTCTACGAGAACATCTCACCGGGCTACGGCTACACAGCCATCGCCGTGGCGCTCCTCGCCGGACTCGATCCGTGGCGCGTCGTGCCGGCAGCGGTGCTGTTCGCGGCGCTCGAAGCCGGGGCGGGCGCGATGCAGCGCGACGCCGCCGTGCCGTCGACGCTCGTCTCCGTCGTTGAAGCACTGCTCATCCTGTCGGTCGTGGGCGCGCAGGCAATGCGGAGACGCTCGTTGGGCGGCGCTGCGGTGGGTTCGACGGCGGCAGGTGCCACGTGAGGGAAGTCGAGATCGTCGCACCATTTCTTGCCGCCACGATCCGCACTGCGACCCCGCTGGCACTCGCCGCCCTCGGGGAGGTGCTCGTGGAACGCGCAGGGCTCATCAACATCGGACTGGAAGGAGCCATCCTCGCCGGCGCATTCGGCGCGCTCGTTGGAGCGACGGTCGGAGGGCTCGGCATGGGGTACGCCGCCGCCGTCGGTGCGGGACTGATCGTAGGTGCACTGTTCGCGCTGTGCGTCGTCGCGCTGAAGGCGGACCAGATCATCACGGGCACGGCGCTCACGCTCCTGAGCGTTGGTGCGACAGGCACGCTCTATCGCGCGCTGTACGGCAGCACGGGAGCGGCGCTGACCTTGCCGACGAGCGCACCGCTGCCGATTCCGGGCCTTGCCGCCATTCCCTGGATCGGTGCGGCGCTCTTCGCGCAACCGCCCGTGACATACTTCGTCTTCCTGCTCGCGCCCGCACTGGCCTGGTGGCTCGGGCATACCCACGCAGGACTCACGCTCCGTGCGATCGGTGAGCGACCGGACGCCGCCGAAGCGGCGGGTGTGCGCGTGAATCGTGTCCGCGTGATGGCAGTGCTGGCTGGTGGTGCGCTGGGCGGGCTCGCGGGCGGCACACTGGTGCTCGCTCAAGCCGGCACCTTCGCCGAGAACATGTCCGCAGGCCGAGGCTTCATCGCCATCGCCATCGTGGTGCTCGGCCGCTGGCGTCCCATCGGTGTCGCATTCGGCGCGCTCCTGTTCGGCGCCGCGAGCGCGCTCCAGTTCGCCTTTCAGGCAATGGGCTGGGATGCCCCGTACCAGCTTTTTCTCGTCGTCCCGTACCTGCTCACACTCGCCGCCCTCGCTGGTGCAATGGGCCGTGCGCGGGCGCCCGAAGCGCTGGGGCGATCGCCCTAGCGTGCGGAGCTCCGGTCAGCTGCAGCTGATCGTGCCGCTCGACCACCGGACGCGCCACTGGCGCGCCCCGGTTCGTTCGATCATGCGGTAGGAGATACCGGCGTCATTGTCGCGCGCGATGACGAGCATGGGCGACACCCCGGCGCCGAAGTGCACTCCCGCGAGCACCTCGGGTGTGATCACCGCTTCCTCTCGGCCGAAGTCGCGCTCCGCGTATGCAAGACGGTACGGGCCGGAGACCGCTGCGCTGTCGCGTTCCGCGATGAGGAGCGTCTGTTCCTCGCGCGGGTTCGCCTCCTGGTTCACCCGACGGACCATGTGCGCGACGAGCGCCTGTACACCCGGCGCGGCGGCAAAGCGCCGGACGTCGTAGGCGGAGAAACGCAGCCCCTGGAACGCTGCATCCGTCGGCAGCGTGACCGTCGAGGCGAGCCGGGACGCCTCTGCCGCCAGCGTCGAACTGTCGCGCGACGAGAGCAGGGTCACCGAGTCGAAGGGCATCGGCGTCACGCGCGCATTGACGAAACCAACTCCCCACGTCTTCACCGAATCGGGCTGCATGTCGCGCAGCGGCCAGCGCTCGCACTCGTCCGTGCCGTCGCCGGACGGCGCACCGAGCAGCGCCGTGAGGATGGCCGAACCGCGCCCGAGCAGCGTCACCGGCAGCTGGCGCATGCTCGCCGAATCCAGTTGCGCCACGGCATCGCTGTCGTCTGCGGTCGGATACAGTGCGATCGCTTCCTCGCGCGC
Organism: Gemmatimonadaceae bacterium; assembly: GCA_035692325.1. Classification (GTDB taxonomy): domain Bacteria; phylum Gemmatimonadota; class Gemmatimonadetes; order Gemmatimonadales; family Gemmatimonadaceae; genus AG11. The sequence goes on from DASSIC010000492.1 coordinate 2,968, forward strand.
GGGACCCTGCACCAGCAGCGCCGGACCGGCGGCCACGCTCCAGCCACTGGCCACGCGGCGCTGAGCCGCCGAATCGCCGGCTTGTGTCGTCGTGGGGAGTGTCGAGTCGGCGCGCGTCGCCCCCGGTCGCCGCTCGCAAGCGACCAGCGGGAGCGTGACGAGCAGAAGAAGCACGACCACGCGGCGATGTGGACGGCTGGCAACGCGAAGGCAGCAGGACGGCATGGGCGGTAATTTGGGGCGTCGCCAGGTGCCGTCAATCAGAATTCGAGGATCCATGGACGAATCTGCGTCATCCACGATGTCCGCAAGCCCCTCACCAGTACGCGCCCCGCTGGTCGAGCGGGGAAGCTGGGCGCTCTACGACTTCGCGAACACCATCTTCTCGATGAATGTCGCGACGCTGTACTTCTCGGTCTGGCTGATCGCCGACCTGGGCGCGTCCAACACGGTGTATGCACTCGGCAATGGCATTTCGTCGCTGCTGGTCGTGATCTCGGTGCCTGTCCTCGGTGCCCTGTCCGACGCGCGGCGCCGCCGCAAGCCATGGGTCGTGGGATTCACGGTCGCCGCCTGCATCGCCTGCGCCGCCATCGGGGTGTTCGGACAGAAGACGCTTCCGGTGATCGGCGAAGGCGTCATCGCCGCCGCTCCACCGGGGAGCTGGCACCCGACGATCGGCACCTTCGGATGGGTGCTCCTTGCCTTCATCGTGGCCAATTACTGCTACCAGGCTGCGCAGCCGTTCTACAATGCCATGCTGCCTGAGCTGGTCCCCCCTGAAGAGCAGGGGCGCCTGTCGGGAATCGGCACGGCCGTCGGGTACGTCGGGACCATCGTCGGCCTGCTGCTCGTCGTCCCCTTCTTCAACGGCGCCTTTCCGCTCATCGGCGCGATCTCCGACTCCGCCCTGGACGTGCTGCGCTCGATCGTGCCGTTCACGTCGCATGCCGGTCGGGTGTCCACGTTCGTGCCGACGGCGATTCTCTTCTTCCTCTTCTCGCTGCCGTTATTCCTCCTCTGCCGCGACCGGCATCCGCGCGCGGGCCGCATCGAGTGGCGTCAGACCTTCGCCAACGTCGGGCATACACTGCGCGACGCGCGCGATCACAAGGGCGCGCTTCCCTTCATCGCCGCGTCGTTCCTCTATCAGGATGCCATCGGAACGATTGTGTCGTTCATGGCGCTCTATGCGGTGAAGGCGATGGGCTTCGCCAAGGGTGCCGAAACGACACTCTTTCTCGTGCTGACGGTGCCGGCGATCTTCGGCAGCTATGCCGCGGGCCGCCTCGTGGATCGCTTCGGTCCCCGGCGCACGCTCGTCCTCTCCATCATCGCATGGATCGCACTGCTCGTGGCGATGATCATCGTTCCCACCCAGCGGAGTTTCTGGGTCGTGGGCGGATTCATCGGCCTGATCTTCGGCGCCGTGCCCACCGCCGAGCGGCCAATGCTGCTCGCACTCGTGCCCGAAGAGGAAGCCGGCCGCTTCTTCAGCCTCATGCTGCTGTCGTCGCGCGCGGCGGCCATCGCCGGACCGTGGGTATGGGCGGTCACCGTGGACCAGCTCGAGCCGACACAGGGTACCGGTTTCGCGTATCGTGCCGCGGTGGTGACCGTTGCCCTGATGTTCGCCGCGTCGCTGCTGTTGATGCGCCATGTGCCCGATCGTCGCGCCGGGGACACCATCGCCAGCGCCGCCTGATGCTCTATCGCGTCCTGCGAGCCGCTGCGGACGTCGCGCTACGCTGGTATTACGCTGATATCGTCGTGCAGGGCGCCGAGCGCATACCAGCAAGCGGTCCGCTCGTCATCGCGGCGAACCACCCGAACGCACTGGTGGACGCCCTGCTCGCGGTGACGACGCTGCGCCGGCCGGTGCGACTCACCGCCAAGGCCACGCTGTTCGAGCATCCGCTGCTCGCGCCGGTGCTGCGCGAGGTGGGCGTCGTGCCGTTGCGCCGCGCCAAGGACGAGCGGGCGGCTCGGCGCGGTGGCGAAGTCTCGGTCGCCCGCAATACGGACAGCTTTCGACAGGTCACGGACGCCTTGCGCCAGGGCAGCGTCGTGCTGGTCTTTCCCGAAGGAATCAGCCACGATGCCCCGACACTGGCTCCCTTGAAGACGGGCGCCGCTCGGATGGCGCTCTCGGCGGCCGATGACGGTGTCCGCGGTGTGCGCCTGCTCCCGCTCGGATTGATCTTCGAGCGCAAGGAGAAGCCGCGCAGTCGCGTGCTCGTGCGTGTCGGTGAGCCGATCGACGTCGACGCCTGGCGAGCCCGCACGACGACCGGCGACGCCAGTCGCCTAACGACCGATCTCGATGCCGCGCTGCGGCACGTGACGCTCAACTTCGCGAGCGAGGCCCGGGCGGAACGCGCCGTCTCGCTGGCGCGCGCGCTCGCGGCGATCACGGAGTCGCCTCCATCGCTCGGCCGCCCGCGCCCCTTGGCCGCCGAAGCAGAGATTGCCCGGCGCATCGAGGTAGCCACGGACGCCCTGGAGAGCGCGCCACCATCCGTCGCTCGCCAGGCGGACGCGTTCATCGCGCGCGTCGCCGCGCTGGAGGATCGGTTGTCCGCGCGCGGTGCCACGCTGGCCGACGTTCGCGTCTCACCCGCGCTGCGCCATGGCGCGCGGTTTCTGCTGCGCGAGAGTCTCGTGATCGTGGATACGCTCCCGTTCGCGCTGCTCGGTCGTGTCATGCACTGGATCCCCCTTCGCGCGGCGAGGGCGCTGGCCATGCGGCCGCTTGCCCGCGATCCGTCCCGCGATCAGCCGGCGATGCGGACGATCGTGCTGGGACTCGCCTTCGTGCTGCTCTGGTACGCGCTGCAGGCCACGTTGGTCGGCCATTGGTTCGGGTGGCTCGCGGCGTTGGCGTGGCTCATCGTGCTGTTCGTGTCCGCGCGCATCGATTTTCAGCTGCGCGAGCGCGTCGGGCGGGCGTGGCGCCGTGCCCGTACCTATCTGGCGCTCCGGGCCGATCCCGCACTGCGTGAACAGGCGCTGGCCGAGATCGACGCGGTGGTCCACGAGGCGCTGGAGCTCGAGGCGGCGCTCATCGCCCCGCTCGCGGCAGGACGCTAGCGCGCTCCACCGGGGAGCGGCGGCGGAAGGAACGGACCGCCGAGGTCCCAGTGCCATGCGTCCCGTCGCTCGCCCGTACGGGGATCCTTGAGCGGCTTGAACTGCAGGCGCTCGGCGGGAATGCCGACCGACGCGCCGTACGCCAGCAGACGCTCTCGGTCGGTGGACACGAGATGCGCCATCGGACGTCCCTTCCAGACGTGACGATGCATCCAGAGGCCGCCGTCCATGGCGTGGATCATTCCGTGACGACGCGACCGGAACTCGCGGTACGATGGGGTTTCGCGTGCGGGAGACGACATGACCGCTGGCGTCAGCCCATCTTGGTCTCGAGCCAGTTCTTCCCGGCACCGACGTCCACGACCAGCGGCACGGCGAGCGACGCCGCGTGCTCCATCTCATGCTTCACCAGTGCGGTGACGGCCGAGAGCTCGTCGGCCGGCGCCTCGAACACCAGCTCGTCGTGCACCTGTAGCAGCATCCGCGCGGCGAAGCGCTCCCCGTCGAGCCGGTCACGGATCCGGATCATGGCGATCTTGATGAGGTCCGCCGCCGATCCCTGAATGGGCGAGTTGGCGGCGGTCCGTTCACCGAACGCGCGAATGTTGAAGTTGCGGTCGCGCAGTTCCGGGATGTAGCGCCGACGCTTGAAGATGGTCTCCACGTATCCGTGCGCGCGCGCATACTCGACGGTGGAGTCGAGAAACTCCCGGACCTTCGAGAATCGGACGAAGTACGTCTCGATGAAGGCCTTCGCTTCCGCGTGGGCGATCTTGAGCTGGCGCGAGAGGGCGTGCGGCCCCTGGCCGTAGATCGTGGCGAAGTTGATCGTCTTCGCCCGCGCCCGCATCTCCGAAGTCACCGACTCCAGCGGTACGTCGAAGATGAGCGCGGCCGTCTGCCGATGGATGTCGCCGCCGGATTGAAAGGCCTGCACGAACAGGGGGTCACCGGACAGGTGCGCCAGGAGCCGAAGCTCGATCTGCGAGTAGTCCGCTGCGAGCAGCAGCCAGCCCGCCCGCGGAATGAAGCCGCGCCGGATGTCGCGTCCGAGCTCGCGCCGAATCGGGATGTTCTGAAGGTTCGGCTCCGTGGACGAGAGTCGGCCGGTCGCCGCCACGGTCTGGTTGTACGACGTGTGCACGCGACCCGTCCGCGGATTCACCAGGGCGGGCAACGCGTCGATGTACGTGCTCTCCAGCTTGGACAGCTCTCGATACTCCATGAGCAGCACGGGCAGCTCGTGTCCCGCTTCAGCAAGCTCCTGGAGCACCGTGGCGTCGGTCGACGGACCCGTCGCCGTCTTCTTGAGGATCGGCAGCTTGAGCCGCTCGAACAGCACCTCGCGCAGCTGCGGGTTCGAATTGATGTTGAACTCGCCCCCCGCGCTCACATAGATCTCCTGCTCCACCCGCTGGCGCTCGCGTGCGAACCGCTCCTTGAGCGATGCGAACAGCGCGCGATCGATCTCGATCCCTTCCCACTCGAGATCCGCCAGCACGCCGACGAGCGGGATCTCGACGTCGCGATACAGCTCGTGGATCTGCTGCGCCTCGAGCTGCGGCCGGAAGCGCTGCTCGAGCTGCCATACGACGTCGACGCTCTCGCACGAATAGTCACGCGCGCACGACACGGGCACGACGTCGTACGGGAGCTGCTGCCGGCCCTTGCCGCACAAGTCGTCGTAGCTCGTCATCGTGTGGTCGAGGAACTCCAGCGCGAGCAGATCGAGCCCGTGCGACCGCCGACCTGGATCCAGGACGTAGCTCGCCACCATGGTATCCGAAACGAGACCCCCAACAGCGATTCCGGCGCGGCGCAGCACGAGCATGTCGTACTTTGCGTTCTGGGCCACCTTGGGGACCGCTGGATCCTCCAGCAGTGCACGCAGCGGCGCCATCGCGTCGTCATCGAGCGGCGGCAGGTTGCGCACGGGCGGAGCCCCTGCCGCCAGCGCGCGCGCCGCAATGCTCGACGGCTCCGCGGCCTTCGCGGCCTTCTTTGCGCGCGGCCGCTTTGGTTGCGCCTCGTTCGCCTCGTCAGCGTCGCTGCCGGGGTCCGTATCACCGAGCAGCAGGTTTCCCTGCGTTGGCTCGAGGGCCCTGTGGCGGAGCGGCAGATAGTAGGCCTCGCCGATGCCGACGGCGATCGAGAGTCCGACGAGCGTGGATCGCAGCGGATCCACCGCCTGCGGGCTGTCCGGCTCGATGACGGTCTCCGTATCCAGCGCGACGTAGGGCGCGTTACGCGCGCGGTCGAGCACGCGCCCGAGCGCCTCCAGCGTGTCCACCGTCTGGTAGTTCGTGGTGGGACGCGCCGCCTCGGCCACACCCTCTGGCGCACCGGGCAACGGCGCGGCGGCGGCCGCCGCCACGTCGCCAAGGTTGCGGGCCAGCGTGTTGAACTCGAGTTCGACGAACAGCTGGCGCAGACGCGCCGTGTCCGGCTCGCGCACACGCATCTCGTCGAGCGCGAGGGTGAGCGGTAGATCGTCGCGAATGGTTACTAATTCCTTCGACAGGCGCGCCAGATGGGCCTGTTCCTGGAGCGCCTCGCGCGGACGCTTCTTCGTCAGCGTCGGCGCTGCCGCGAGAATCGCTTCGAGATCGCCGTATTCGGCGACGAGATCGCGCGCCGTCTTGTCCCCGACGCCCTTCACCCCCGGAACGTTGTCGGACGTGTCGCCGACGAGCGCGAGATAGTCCGTGACGTGCGCCGGCGGCACTCCCAGTCGCTCCGCGCCGTTCTCCACCGACACCCACTGCTCTTCGACGCTCGCCGGTCCACCGCGCCCGGGATTCAGCAGCCACACGTTTGGCTGCACGAGCTGCTGGAAATCCTTGTCGCCCGACACGATCACGACGTTCACCCCGGCCGCGACACCCTGCGTCGCGAGCGTTCCGATCACATCATCCGCCTCGTAGCCCTTGAGCGAGAGGATCGGAATGCGATACGCCTCGAGCAGCTGGCAGATCCGCTCCATGCCCGTGTCGAAGTCCGACTGGAGCTCCTCCGTCAGCTTCTCTCGCGTCGCCTTGTACGCCGGATATCGCTCGTGCCGGAAACTCAGCCCGGAATCGTGCACCCAGCCGAGATACTCGGGGCGATGCGACGCGAGCAGGCGCTGCACGAAGTTGACGATTCCCCACGCCGCCGAGGTGTTCTCGCCGCGCGCGGTGGTGAGGGGACGCGAGATCAGCGCGAAGAACGCGCGATAGATCAGCGCGTATCCATCGATGAGGAAGAGCCGAGGGGCGTCGGGCCTGGTCGCGGCCGGCGGAGTGGCGAACGTGGGATCGGTCACGGAAGCGTGCGGCGAGATGACTGTCGATGCGCGAAGCATAGAGCGTGCGCACGCGCCGCGATACGGTGACCGCCGAGGCAGCACGATGACGGTCCCCAAAACGGCACCGCCTGCCACGCGGGGCAGGCGGTTGCAGAATCAACTACGGCGGACGCGGCGGCTCAGACGCGCTGCACGTTCGCGGCGTGGAGGCCCTTCGCGCCAGCCTGGATCTCGAACTCCACTTCCTGGCCCTCGGCGAGCGTCTTGAAGCCATCCATCGCGATCGCCGAGAAATGCACGAAGACGTCCTCGCCCCCCTCCTGTTCGATGAAGCCGTATCCCTTGGCGTCATTGAACCACTTCACTTTCCCTCTGGCCATGCGCGCTGCCTCCACCGAAGTGAATCGCTCCTGCACTGCGTGGTGCTGGGCGCGCCCTTTGGCGCGCGGCGGCTTATATAGGAACACCTTGAACTTTTGTCAAGCAATGACGCGCTCGGTACGCGTCCGCGCTTGCGAGCGCCCGCCGGCCGACGTTACGTTCGCCGCGTGCCGAAAGAGATGCTGGTCGGGCAGACGCTCGCGGGCTACGCCATCCGTAGCGAAGTCGGTGAGGGTGGGACGTCCGCCGTCTTCCGGGCTGAACACGCGACGCACGGCGTCGTTGCGGTGAAGGTGCTGCGCGAGAAGCTGCGTCACGACAAGACCGCCGTCGCTCGCTTCGTGCGCGAAGCCCGCTACGGCGAGCGCGTGCGTCATCCCAACGTCGTGCAGACGTTGGAAGTCGGCGAGGCCGCGCCCGGCATGCACTTCCTGGCGATCGAGTGGGCCAAGGGCGAGCTGCTCGAGCGATACGTCAAGGCCCATGCGCCCCTTCCTCCCGACGAGGTCGCGACGATCGTCATCCAGATCGCCGACGCCGTGCACGCCGCGCATGCCGTGGGCATCGTGCACCGCGACCTGAAGCCGGACAACGTGATGTACGATCCGGCGACTCGGCAGGTGAAGCTGCTGGACTTCGGCATCGCCACGGACACCGACATGGCCCCCGAACAGCGCCTCACGCGCGCCGGATTCTTCGTCGGCACGCTGATGTACGTGGCGCCGGAGGCGCTTTCCGGCGAGCTCGTATCGCCGGCCGCGGATCAGTACAGCCTCGCGACGATCGCGTATCTGATGCTCACCGGCTGTCTGCCCTTCACCGCCAAGACGCCGCGGGAGATGTTCTCACAGCTGCTGTCGCAGCCGCCCGTGCCGCTGAACGAGGCTCGCCCCGGCCTCCATTTCGCCCCCGCCGTGGAGCAGGTGGTGATGAAGGGACTCAGCAAGGATCCACGACAGCGCTACGAGGACACCTGCAAGTTCGCGGAGGCGCTGCGCGACGCGCTCGCCAACACGACCGCGCCCGCGACACCGGGCATCCTCGATCGCATGAAGTCGATCTTCAAGCGCTGAGACCGCGCGCTGGCGTCACACGACGTCGGCGACCGGATCGGTCGTGGGGGCGCTGCCCGCGGCGACGGCGGCGCGCTCTCGCGTCAGATCAGCGGGGTTGACCGGCAGCCACACGGTGAAGGTCGAGCCGCGACCCACTTCGCTTTCCACGCTGATCTCCCCGCCCAGCAGGCGTGCGAGCCGCCGCGAGATGGCGAGCCCCAGCCCTGTTCCACGCTGCATCGAGTCGCCACGAGGCCCGGCATTCACCTGCTCGAACTCGTCGAAGATGCGCTCCAGATCCGCGGCCGCGATACCCACACCGCTGTCGACGACCTGCAGCGCGACCCATGTGCCACTTCTTGGTGCACGGGCCAGAAGCGCACGCCCGCCCAGTTCCTCACCGCCCGGTGGAGTGGACCGGACGGGGGGTGTGGCCGCATTCGAGACCGGCGGCGCACCGACCAGGCGTGCGCGGACGCTCACCGTGCCGGTTGGGGTGTACTTCACGGCGTTGCCGATCAGGTTGATGAGAATCTGCCGTAGATGCGTCGGATCCGTGCGCACACGTGGCAACGACGCGCCGACCGTGATCGAGAACGCGAGCCCCTTCTCGCTCACGAGCGACTCCAGTTCGCTCGCCACGTTCAGCACGAATGGACGCAGCACGATCGTCTCGGCATGCACCTCGAGGCGCCCGGCGGCGATCTTGGCGATGTCGAGCACCTGATCCACGAGATGACGCAGGTGCGTCGCCGACGCGGCAATGCGGTCCACCGGCGGCACCTGACGCGGCGAGAGGTCGCCGTAGAATCCGTCGCGCAACAACTCGACGAATCCGACGATCGCGTTGAGCGGGGTGCGCAGCTCGTGCGAGACGTTCGCCAGAAATTCGCTCTTCGCCTGGTTCGCGCGCTTCACGTCGCTGTACAGCCGCTCCAGCTCCGCCGACCGATCGGCGACCTGGATGGCTCGCTGCTGCTCACGAAGCAGGCCGAGGGCGAGGAACACCACGCCCATCACACCAAGCGTCCAGAGCCCCCAGCGAAGCGAGCGCGAGGTGAGGGCATGCACTGCCACGACACGCCACGTTCCGCCGTTGGGCAGTCGCACCAGTACCGCCGGTCGTCCGCCCGGCGGTTGGTCGCTCCGGGCTTTCTCGCCCAGTCGGACCACGGTATCCATCCCGGCGAGCACGGCCAGCGACAGCCGGGTATCAGGTCGGGCACGCGTGAGAAGGGCCTCGAGCGAATCTCCCGCGACCAGTAGCCCGACCGTGCCCGCGCCCCCGCCGCTGGTGCGGGCGAGCCCCCGCACCAGTGCGATCCAACGACTGCCGGAGGTACCGCGAGGCACGACGACCAGGGATCGGTCCAGGGCTCGCACGTGGTGCAGGCTGTCACGCAGGGCTTGGTGAGGAGCCCGCACGTCCGCCGAGACCACGGAAAGGATCGAATGTCCGGCCGTGTCGTCCACCCAGATCTCACGCACCCCCACGGCCGCGGAGAGCAATCGCTCGAGCCGCGCCCGAACCTCCGCGCTATCCTTCACCGGCGCGCGCGCACCGGTGAGCTCCGCCACGCGATCCAGCAGCATCGCGTGATTCGCCACAAAGGACTCGGTGAGCAGTGCGGCCGACTGGGAGTCGAGCTCGGCCTGGTTGTAGTTCGCGCGTTGCAGGGCGCGATCGAGCAGGAGCAGACCGCCCAGCAGCACGAGGAACACCGCGCCGATGAACCGCGAGAGCAGGCCGAGCCCGACGCGCGCGCCCTCTTCCCGCCCGATTGATTGACCGCTGTCTACCGCCCCGCTAACGTCTGCCACGCGTATGCCTGATCACGACCGTCTTCTCACGCTGCTCGCCGAACGTTCCGCGCGGCGCGGACACTTCACGCTCGCATCAGGGCGACAGTCAACTTTATACATCGATGCGCGGCTCACGACAATGAGCCCCGATGGACTGGCGCTCATCGGACCGCTCGGCCTTGCCGCGCTCGCATCCTCCGGCTGGGACGTTGCCGCCGTCGGCGGACTCACCCTCGGGGCAGACCCCGTCACCTACGCGATCGCCTACGCGAGCGCGCTCGCCGGGACGCCACTCCGGGCGTTCACCGTGCGCAAGGAGGCGAAGGCGCACGGAACGGGCCGGCTCATCGAGGGGCCGTTTCGGGAAGGAGACCGTGTCGCAGTAATCGAGGATGTGATCACGACTGGCGGCTCGGCTCTCCGAGCCGCCGAGGCGGTCCGGGCCGCCGGCGGTATCGTTGCCGGCGTGCTGGCGCTCGTCGATCGCGAGGAGGGGGGTCGCGAAGCCCTGCTAGCCGCGGGCCTGCCCGTGCTCGCGCTCGCGAAGGCTACGGATATCGTGGCCCGGCTCCCCTGAGCTCCGCCCATCGGACGCCGGTCCATCGGCGTCTGGCGCCACCGGCACCGTCGAAGGGATATCGAATCGGGAAGCCTTCTGCTCCGCGGCACGCGCCGGCAGGAAGAGGGTGAGCGTGACACCTTGGAGCTCGAGCTCACCGCGCATCCGCGCGGCCAGTCCGACGAGGCGCTCCAGCGCGCCAGCATCGCCGACCGGAGAACGGGGAGGGGAGCAGGCCAGATACACTGCGGTCTTCCCCTCGCGCAGCATGCCGAAGTCGACGTGCAGCTCGTCGCCGGCCGCCGCCTCCTGAAGTGCCGCGTGCAGGAGCTCGTGCAGCATCAGCTCCAGTGCGATCGCATCCACCTGGACCGGCTCCTGGCTGTATCCCACGACCACCGCCGCACTTCGTGCTTCGGCATCGGCGCGGAGCGCGCGTCGCACCCCGCAGGCGATGGTGCGGAGCGATACGCTCTGCTGGGTCAACGTGGGAAAGACGGCCGCCGTGTCGCTCAGTCGATCGGCAATCAGATCGCCGAGCGCCCGCGCGTTTCGCTTCGCCATCGCGCGGAATCGTGGATGCGCACGCGCCTCCGCGGGCATGGTCTCGTCGTCCATCATCGCCAGGACGCTCTTGATGGTGCCGAGCGGATTGCGCAGATCGTGGCGCAGGTGACGGAACTGATCCCGCATGGAATCGCCCATCGCCTGTGTGTATCCCTTGGCCGTGGAGAGCGTGAGGTGCGACGTCGCCTGCTGAAGACGTCGGCTCATCCGAACGCCGTCTGCTGCATTGCCGGCGCTGTCGCTCATTTCCGTCTCGACGGCGTAGAGCAGCATCGCCGACAGCAGGTCGAGGCTCTTGAGCGCGTGGTGCAGCGACCCTCCGAGCTCGAACGCCTCTGCCCCGAACGACAGCCCGCGCCCCACGAGATCGTCGGAGGTGGAGCCGTCGGACGCGAGGGCGGCGGCGAGCGACGCCACGAGCGCCGTGCCCGTTTCCGCGAGGCTGTCGCCCATCCCTTCCTCCCGCAGTGCGACCGTCCGCACCTGTTCCGCCCAGCGTGCTCCGATCTGATCCGCTTGCGCCTGCAGCGCGGCGGCCACGTCGCTGCGCCGTGCCGCGAAGACGGCGGATTCGCCGGCGGGCCGCTCCGGGCGTCGGGTCGCGCTGGATAGAGGGTTCATCTCGTATTCTGACATCACACGTGCGTGCATTGCAGCAAGCTTGCCATGCGGCACGTCGGCGTCTGCCGCTTGACCGTCGGTAGGACGAGACCGACATTGCCCGCCCTCGACGGGCGTTTGCCCTCACACGTCGCCGGCCTTCCGGGCGATCGAACCTCACCGCGCCTCAACCCACCGAGATGCTCGACCTTCAAACCGAGGACCGCGCCAAGGATACGATCACCTTTCGCCTCGGCGCGAAGCGTCGATACGTGTTGACCACGCTGCTCGGGACGGCCGGCCTGGCGGCCGCGGTCGCCGGGGTGATGCCGACGTCAGTCGGCACGGTGCTCGGGATCGCCGGCACTGCGTTCGTGCTGAACTACATGCTCACGACGCTCGCCACCGGCTTGCTGGCATCCGTGTGGTGGATGCGGTACGCCGTCGCCACACTCGACGTCGCACTGATCAGTGCCGTCGTGGCGGTGCTTCGACAGGATGCCGGCATCATCCTCTATTTTCTGGTCGTCGTTCCGTACTCGTTCGACCGAGGCAGGGCGCTGGGCTACTTCACCGCCGTTTCCTCCGCCCTCGCATTCGTGTTCGCGCGGTTTGCCACCATGACGCCGGGCACCAGCGGGTACGTGTACGGCTGGACGCTGGCGACGGCCGCGTTGCTCGTGGTGGTCGCGTCCCAGCTCATCCCCATCACCTCGCGTCTCATCTGGCGTATTCGGCGAACACGTGAAGTGATGGCCGACGCGGAGCAGGGGAATCTCCTCGTGCGCGCGGATGGCCGGTATTCCGACGAGCTGGGGCTGCTGCAGCGCAGCTTCAATCGCATGCTCGAAGCCACGGGACAGCTCATCGGTGCCGTGCAGCACGAGGCGGACGAAGTCGCCGCGCTGGCCGAACGGCTCGCTTCGGCGACGGACGCGCTGTCGGCGAGCGGCACCGAATTCGCCACCACGGCGCTCGATCTCACCGAGCACCTCGAGTCGCAGCGTCGGTCCGCGATCGATGGCGCACAGCGAAGCGAACACGCGCTGGGAACCTCCGACCGACTGCGCGAGCGGGCGGCGGCGATGGAAGCCGACGTCCATGCGCTCGTCGAAGCGGGAGAGCAGAGTCGCAGTGCGATCGGGCGAGCCTCGACCACACTCGTCACGATCAGCGATCGCGTGCGATCTACGGCACTCACGGTCGGTGCGCTGGGCTCCGCGTCCGAACAGGTGAACGCGTTCGTCGACGCCGTCTCGCGAATCGCCAGACAGACGAATCTGCTCGCGCTCAACGCCGCGATCGAGGCAGCTCGCGCGGGTGAGCATGGGAGGGGATTCGCCATCGTGGCCGAAGAGGTCCGCAAGTTGGCAGAGGAGAGCGGTCGCGCGGCGAAGGACGTTACGGACACCATTTCGCTGGTGCGCGAGAACATCGCCGCGGCGGTCGCCTCCATGGGCGAAGGCGAGCGCGAGGTTCGAGATGTGGGGACTGTTGCCGGCGAGGCGGATCGCGCGCTCGGCGGTATCCTGGACGGGATCCGTCGCATCGCCGACGTGGTCGCCGAAACGGCGAGCGTCTCCCGCGACCAGTCCGCGACGATGCACTCGCTGACCACGACGATGACCGGCGTCCAGCAAGTCGCGCTCGACGCATCGGCCCGTGCCGGTGCGGCATCCGCCCTGGCGATGCAGCAAACGACCTCGCTGGACGGCCTCAGCGCGACTTCTCGCCAGCTCGTGGCGCTGTCGGAGCGCCTTCGTCACTCGATCAGCCGCTTCTCCGTGACGGCGTCGCCCGCGCCGAGCGATCAGCGGCCCGACGGGGCGCGCCAGCCCAGCCCGGCGGCGCCGTCAACGGCCGCAGTGCACGCAGCACGGTGAGATGGGGGAGCACGAGGTCAGCGCGGAATCGCTCGAACATGCCGGCCCCGTCATACCGATGCCGAAACTCGCCCGCCGTCATGTGCAGCAGCGTCCGCACATGGCGTCCGAAGCTCTGCGGGGAGCTGTAGTCGAGGTGATTCGCCACGTTGGCGACTGAAAACCCGGCATTCTCGAACAGCCGAGCGGCGCGTACGAGCCGTGCCATCGCCAGATAGCGCTTGGGTGCCGGGGCGCCGGCGCGGAAGAAGCGGCTCATCATGGTACTCGGCAGCACCTGGAGGTGGCGCGACAGCTCGCGCACGTTTCCGATGCGGGGCGAGCACGTGAAGATCGTTTCGAAGAACCGCCAGCAATCCTCCGGCGCGCCGGCTAGATCGACGGCGAGTTGACTCAGAATGCCACGGTGCCCGCTGTCCCCCGCATCGGCCATCAGTGCGCCCCGCAGTTCCCGCCACCCGATCGGTTGGCGCACGTCGATGAGCCGCCGGATTCCGCTATGCCCGAGCGCCAGCACGGCGTGTGGCGTCTTGAGCTCCAGTTCACTCAGCAGCGCGACTGCCGGCACGCGCGGAAACTCGCGCACGAGCGACGCCACTCGGCTTGCCTGCGAGCCGGCGCACGAGACCGAGACGAGCACGGCCTGAACGCGCCGTGTCTTGAGGTCCCGAATCAGATCGTCCACGGAATCGCGATGCAGGGCTCGATAACAGCCCTCGCCGGCGGCGTCGACTCGCTGGCGCTCGGCCGGCGTCAGGAGTGTGCTGATCGGCGGAAGGTCGTTCGGGTTGATCTCGTGCGACATGGGACGATTCCTCGCGTTGACGCAGTCGGGTAGCGCGCAGCTTCGCGCGGAGTGCAGGCGGCACAGTCTACCGTGGGGCGTCATTCGCGCGTCATCAGTGCCCGTGGCGTCCGAATCGACTATCTTTCGGGCGGATGTTGTCGGCCGGACGGTCGCGGGCACGCGAGTGCTCGAGGAAAGTCCGGGCTCCACAGGGCGCGCTGCCAGGTAACGCCTGGGCGGTGCCGCAAGGCGCCGACGGACAGTGCAACAGAGAACAGACCGCCGATGGCTTCGGTTCGCCGGAGCACAGGCAAGGGTGAAACGGTGGGGTAAGAGCCCACCGCGGGGCTGGTAACAGACCCGGCTCGGCAAACCCCAGCGGGAGCAAGGCCAAATAAGCAGCGAGGGGCGGCCCGCCCCGATCAAGACGCTGCGGGTAGGCTGCTTGAGGGCGCGGGCGACCGCGCTCCCAGAGGAATGACCGTCCGAGTGGCGACACTCGACAGAACCCGGCTTACAGGCCGGCATCATCCACCCCGCTCCCGCCGCCGGCCGCTTTTTACATCTTTAGATATTAGTAGTTACTAAATATCTAAAGACTAATTCGGTCGGGTCGTCAATCGTCCTCGCGTCGGCCCAGCCGATCGCTCGTGCGCGCGTCCTGGAGAAAGCCGTGGCGCGGCACCCAGCGGCCGGCGAACACCTGGCGTAGCGTTCGCCAGATGAGCCGCACCGCCATCACCAGCGCGCACAGCACGGCGAAGGCGAAGGCGAGCGTCAGATAAGGGTGCTGCCAGACCGTCAGGACGATCGTCGTCACGAAGCCCAGCTCGGCGGTGCTGATGACGCCGTTGCTGATGGGCTCGGGCGACATGTCGACCGCGTAGCGGAGCCCGAGCTTGGTCGTGTGCGTCGTCACGGCCAGTGTTCCGCCGACGAGCGCCGCCACGAGGACGAACGCCGGGTCACCGTGCCACGCCGTGGCGGCCGCCAGTGCTGCCGCGGCTGGAGGGCGCACGAGGGAATGCAGCGTGTCCCAGGCGGAAGCCACCGCCGGCACCAGGGAGGCCACGAACTCCACCACCATGAGCGTGAGGGCGATGATGATCACCCACCATGAACTCAAGCCGGCCAGGCTGCCGGGCAACGGACCGATCCAGCCGAGCCGCGCCGCCAGCCCGACGACCCCGACCGTCGCGTAGAGGTTGAGTCCCGCCGCATAGGCGATTCCCGCGGCTTGCGCCAGCGTCTGCAACGCGTTCAAGCCTTCACCTCACGAACCGGGATGCCACAGAAGCGCGCACTCACGATCACGTCGGACTCAGCGCGACCCGACATGATCGTGTGCATCGGGTCAATCCACCAGGCGGAGCGGCATCACCAGGCAGAGGTAGCTCGCGGGATCGTTCCATCCTTCCGGCTCGACGGTGGCCGCGCGCTCCGGCGCCTTGAAGGTGAGCTTCACCTCCTCCGTCGGAATGTATCGCAGGATCTCGAGGAGATAGCTCGCATTGAAGCCGATATCGAGCTGATCGCCGGTATATCGCACCGCCAGCTCGTCGGTCGCCTCGCCAAGATCCGGTGTCTGCACGCTGAAGCGTAGCATCCCCGAGTTGAAGGACAGTCGAATCCGATGCGTCTGATCGGACGCGATCACCGACATACGCTTGAGCGCGCTCGTGAGCGCCACCTTGTCGGCGATGGCGATGCGGTCGTTGTCCTTCGGAATGACCTGATCGTAGTTCGGATACGGTCCCTCGATCAACCGCGTGTAGACCGCGGTGAACGGGGAGCGGAAGCCGAGATGATTGTCGCCGCGGGCAATCTCCAACTCTTCGTCGGCCGGAAAGAGCCGGCGAATCTGCTCGAGCGCCTTCGGCGGAACGATGAGGTCCGTCGCCGGCGCACCACTCGACTTGATCGGCACTTCCATCTTCGCCAGGCGATGCCCGTTCGTGGCGACCATCCGCATCGAGTCGGGCTTGAGCTCCCACAACACCCCATTGAGAATGGGCCGACTCTCCTCGGTGCTCACGGCGAACGACGTATGACCGATGAGCTTCTGCAGATCGCCCGACCGGATGCGCCAACTTTCGTTGAAGCGCACCGTGGGGAAGCTCGGAAACTCGTCCTTGGGCAACCCGAGGATCTTGAAGTGCGAACGCCCGCAGTCGAGCGTCACCCGCTGTTCGCCAGCGGCCGCCATCTTCACCGGCGACGGCGGGAGCTCCCGGGCGATCTCCGTCAGCTTCTTCGCTGGGATCGTGATGGCTCCGGTGGTCTCGACGTCGGCGGAGACCTCGGTGCTCACGGCGATATCCAGGTCAGTCCCCGACAGCCGGATGCCCTTGTCGGTGGTCTCGACCAGGATGTTCGCCAGCACCGGCAGCGTGGTCTTCGTGGGAATGCTGGCCGCAACGGCGGCGAGTCCCTCCTGAAGCTTCTCCCGGGAAATCGTGAACCGCATCACCGCTCCTGTGTGCCGAGGATTGTGCAAACCCGGGTGGCTTCTGTTCTTACTCTATTCAAGAGAAGAATTAGTAGCAGAAGTAGGGCATGTTGAGATGTGGATGAATACTCGCAAGCCTCGTAGCCGACGGGACTTGCACGGAATTTCCACGTGTTGACTGCATGTGGATGCAGAATGTTCTCCACGTTGATACTCCTCATCCGGGCCCCAAATTGACGATATCCAGGGGGCGCTGGGGGTAGCTGGGGATAAACTAGCAGCGACCGGCCGCTGCTGTGGATAAAGCTGGCGGGATTCGTCTACCCGGCAAGACCCTCGAGAAGACTGCGAAGCTTTCCGACGCGTTGCGCGAAGGACGGCTCCTCCTTGATGGTTCCGGCCACACGTTCCAGGCTGTGAATCACGGTGGAGTGGTCGCGGCCCCCGAAGGTGGCTCCGATTTCGACGAGCTGTAATCCCAGGAGCTCCCGCATGAGGTACATCGCGACCTGACGCGGGGTCGTGAGCGCCTTGGTCCGCGTCTTGGAACGCAGCCCCTCCGGGGTGACTCCCCACTCCTTGGCGACGGCGTGCTGGATCGTCTCGACGTTCAGGCTGGCGCCGCTCCCGCCGCCGGACTCACCTGGACGGAGCTTGTCCCGCAACGCTTCCCGTGCGACGTCGACGGTAATCTCCCGATGCTTGAGCGAGGCATACGCGAGCAGCTTGATGATCGAGCCCTCCAGCTCGCGAACGCTGGACCGCACGTGCTCCGCGATGAAGCGGATGACGTCCTCGGGAATCGTCATCTCGAGGTGATCGATCAGCGCCTTGTTGCGCAGGATGGCGATGCGATGCTCGAGGTCGGGCAGCTCGATGTCAGCGACCATCCCCCACTGGAAGCGACTCACCAGCCGCGCCTCGAGGCCGGGGATCTCGGACGGGGGGCGATCACTCGTGAGAATGATCTGTCTTCCGGCTTCGTAGAGGGCGTTGAAGGTGTGGAAGAACTCTTCCTGCGTCGCTTCCTTGCCCTTGAGGAACTGCACGTCGTCGACGAGCAGCATGTCGGTCTCACGGTATCGGCGCCGAAAATCCTGGGTCGTGCGCGTCTGGATCGAGCCGATCATCTCGTTGGTGAACTGCTCGGTCCCGATGAATGTGATCCGGATCTCCGGGTTGCGGCGCAGCACGTCGTGGGCGACCGCCTGCATCAAATGGGTCTTGCCGAGCCCGGTGTCGCCGTACAGGAACAGCGGGTTGTAGACCTTTCCCGGCGCCTGGGAAACGGCCGCCGCCGCCGCCGCCGCGAGCTCGTTCGACTTGCCGATCACGAAATGTTCGAACGTGTAGCGCTCGCTGAGCTGTGCGTTGATGCCGCCCTGTTTCTGTCGCTGTTCTGGCGCAACGGCAGCGGCAGGTGGGGCCACGAACAGGTCCATCTGGTTGCGGGTCTTGCGTTCCTCGTGGACGCGAAAAACGACCAGGAGCGGATGGCCAAGCGCGATCGGCGCAAGGCTGGTCAGCAGCTCAGCGTGCTTCGACTCGTTCCAGTCGGCGGCGAACTGGTCGGGCGACCCGATGACGATGGTATCGCCCTCGAGGGCCAATGGTTCGGTCGGTTCCAACCAGGTCCGAAACGTTTGTTCCGGCAGCTCATGGCGGGCGCGATCGAGAAGGCGCGTCCAGACTTCGGTCGCCGAGAGCGTCATGGAATGGATTGTGGATAACCTGGAAGGCGGGGGAGCGAAGCTATTTCCGCCCTGTGGAAAAAGCAAACCTGCCGACCCTCGGCCAGTCCCCGCATTCGTCGAGCGCTTCACTTGTCTTGACCTATCTCTCTGTGCTGGCTAACTTTATCAGTCTGTGCCTCAGTTTCGTGTAGACCGTACCTGGAGTAGCCATGGGGAAGCCGACCTATCGCCCGCGCAATACGCGCCGGCTCAAGACGCACGGGTTTCGTGCGCGAATGGAAACGAAGTGGGGCCGCGCCACGCTCGCCCGTCGCCGGAAGAAGGGACGGAAGCAGCTGACCGTCCGCATCCCAGACAAGTACGCCGGAGCGTAAGACGCCGCAGGCGTCACTCGGCTTTCCGCGAGATGCACGAATTACGCGGGGCGCGGAGATTCAGCGCATCGCGCGAGAGGGGAAGCGCATCCGAACCACGCATGTCGAGGTCCGGGTCATCGCTTCCCCTCTCGCGCGTCCGGCCGGATCGAAAACACGCGTCGGCTTGGTCGTGCCCCGGTTCAAGCAGTCCGCGGTTGCACGCAACCGCCTCAAGCGCCGGCTGCGAGAGCTGAGCCGAATGCGTCTCCTGCCGACCGATCTCCCGGCTGATCTGATCCTTCGCATTCGGCCCGAGGCCTACGACGCGAGTTTCGACGAGCTCGCCCATGATGTCGATCGAGCGGTCGAACAGCTCGCACGCTGGTCGTTGACTTACGGCGGAGCTCCGACGGCATGATGCGCCGTCTGTTCATTCTCCTCGTGCGCGGATATCAGGTGTCACTCGGACCCCTGCTTCCCGCCGCGTGCCGTTATTATCCGAGTTGTTCTGTCTATGCGATCGAGGCGCTCGAGCGTCACGGCGCATGGCGTGGCAGTTGGCTAGCGCTCCGCCGCATCGGGCGGTGTCACCCATTCCGACCCGGCGGCTACGATCCGGTGCCCTGAGCGAGCTGCGTGCTCCCCGGGGCTCACTCACTTATGGATAAGCGTTTCTTTCTTGCCCTGGTGCTGACGGCGATCGTCATCGTCGCGACACCGCTGCTGTTTTCCGGCGCCAATCGCCGGCCGGCCACGTCGACCGTAGTCGATTCGGCACGCCGCGGACCCGCGACGGACACGTCGCGGGTCACGCCGTCGGTGCAGCCACCGGTTGCGCCCCCGGTTACCACGGCGGCTGCTCCTTCTAATAGTAGCGCTTCGGCACCAATCGCCGCCGTCGAGACGACGACGGTGCGCACCGGGCACGCCACCTACGTGCTGAGCTCGCGAGGCGCCGCTCCGGTCTCCGTCGTGCTGGACAGCTATCCGTCGCGGCGTCCCGGGACGACGGGGCGAGCGGTCGACCTGGTGGGCCCTCGTGCGCCCCTCATGCACTATCGCCTCGCGCTCGGTCGCGACACCGTCGCGCTGGACACCGTCCCGTTGCGCGTCGAGAAGCACGAGCTCGCGGGCGCGCCGGTCGTCAGCTACGCCGGCAGCGTCGCAGGTCATGCCATTCAACTGGCGTACACCTTCGTGCCCGACAGCTTTCTGGTGCGGGTGAGCGGCACCGTGGCGGGCGCTCCCGCAGGCAGTGCGCTGGTGGTCGACCTGCCACGAACGCTCGCCTCCAACGAGCCGGATACCCTGGACGATATGGGCCACCTCGCCGTCAGCTACCGGCGGCGCGGCGAAGTGAAGAGTGTCGGTTTCGGCAAGCTGGACTCGACACAGGTTCGAATCGAGACGGGCCCGCTCGACTGGGCGGCGGCGCGCAACAAGTACTTTCTCGTCGCCTATCGGGCCGCGCCGAAACAACCCTTCGCTGCGCTGCAGATGCGCGGCGCGCCGCGCACCCAGAAGGTCGCCGCCGAGGCCCTCGCCAGCGTGAGTCAGCCGCTGAGCGCGGATGGACGCGCGGCGTTCGACGTATATACCGGGCCGCAGGATTTCGAGCGCCTGCAGCGGCTGGGCGCCGACCTCGATCAGGTGAACCCGTACGGTGGCTGGCTCCAGGGCGTCGTGCAACCGTTCGCCACCATCGTCATGAAGGCGCTGCTGTGGATGAAGCGCACGACCCAGCTCAACTACGGCTGGGTGCTCGTGCTCTTCGGCGTGCTGATTCGCCTGGCGCTCTGGCCGCTCAATCAGGGAGCGATGCGGTCGAGCATGAAGATGCAGCGGCTGCAGCCCGAGATTCAGGCGATCCAGAAGAAGTACGCCGACGATCCGAAGCGGCAGCAGGAAGCGATGATGAAGGTCTACAAGGATCACGACATGAGCCCGCTCAGCCCATTGCTTGGCTGTCTGCCGATGCTCCTGCCGATGCCGATCCTGTTCGCGCTCTATTTCGTGTTCCAGAACACGATCGAGTTCCGCGGCGTTCCGTTCCTCTGGTTGCCGGACATCTCGCTCAAGGATCCGTTCTACATCACGCCGCTCCTGATGGGCGTTTCGATGTTCGTGATGTCGAAGATCGGCATGAAGGGCGCTCCGAAGAATCCGCAGGCGGAGATGATGGCGTACATGATGCCCGTCATGCTCACGGTGCTCTTCCTGAACTTCGCGTCGGGCCTCAACCTCTACTACGCCGTGCAGAACATTGCAGCGCTGCCGCAGCAGTGGCTGCTCGCTCGGGAGCGACTCAAGGCGGGGCCGGCGCCGGTCGTGGTGTCGAGCGGACCCGTGCCGGCGGTAAAGCGCCGGTCCTAGCGGGCCAGGGCCGGATCGAGCGCCGCGGGGCGCGCCGTCACCACGATGGCGCGCCCCGTGCGCAAGGGAGGGATCGTGCAGATCACTTACATCGGGCACGCAACGCTGCTGCTGGAACTGGCCGGCTCGCGCGTGCTCACCGATCCGAACTTCGAGCCCAAGCTGGGCCGCCTGCTCGCTCGCGTCACGGCGCCCGGGCTGGCACTCGAGGAGCTGCCGCCACTCGACGCTCTGCTGCTGACGCATGCCCACGCGGACCATCTTTCCTTCAAGTCGCTGGATCGGCTGCCGCGCGACATCCCCCTGTATGCGCCGCCGGCCGTCGCCAGGTGGCTCGTCCGGAAAGGGTATCGACACGCGACACCTGTCGACGATGGGGAGTGTGTGCAGGTGGGAGCGTCGCTGCGCGTGCACACGGGGCGCGCCACTCACAAGGGAAATCGCTACGGATTCGATCGCTGGCGCAGCGCGACGAACATGTATTTGCTCGAAACCGACGAGGAGAGTGCATTCTTCGCCGGCGACACGGCCCTCACGCCAACGACGCATCATCTGGTCGAGCGGGTGCTCTGGGAAAGGGAGCGCCAGCTCGACATCGCACTCCTGCCGATCGGCTATGCTCCGCCCTGGAAGCCGGGATTCCGTCGCGGGCATCTGACGGGTGATGATGCCCTCACGTTGTTCGAGACCCTGCGCGCCCGTGCCATGCTGCCGTACCACTGGGGCACCTTCCGTCATGTCACGGCGAGTGCGCACGATGCGATCAACCGGTTGCGGGCCACGCTCGTCAAGCACGACGCGCGCGAACGAGTCCACGTGATCGAACCCGGCGAGTCGCTCACGCTGGGGCGCGCCGCTCGTCGGTGAGCGGAGCGTCGGCGGACCGGATCACCGGCGCCGAAGTGGTTCACGACGGCGACACGATCGCCGCCGTCGCCACGCCTGCCGGACGCGGCGCCCTGGCCATCGTCCGGGTGAGTGGACCGGGGGTGACGGAGCTCGCGCGCCGCCTGCTCGATCCGCCGCCGGCGACGCCGCGCCGCGCAACCCGCTGCGTCGTGCGTGACGGTGGTGAGGCCATCGACGACGTCGTCGCGACCCTGTTCGTGGCGCCCCACTCCTTCACCGGGGAGGATCTGCTGGAGCTTGGCACGCACGGCGGCCTCGTGACGCCGGCAGCGGTCCTCGCCGCCGTGCTCCGCGCCGGCGCGCGTGAAGCAGAGCGTGGCGAGTTCACCCGCCGTGCCGTGCTGAACGGCAAGCTCGATCTGCTGCAGGCGGAAGCCGTCGGCGACATGATCGACGCGAGGAGCTCCGCCGCCCGCCGCGCGGCGCTTCGACAGCTCGACGGAGGGCTCTCGCGTCGCATCGGGGCGCTGCGACAGCGGGTACTCGATCTCGAAGCGCTGCTCGCGTACGACATCGACTTTCCGGAAGAGGACGACGGCCCGATCTCGCGCGACCGGATTCACCAGGGAGCCGAAGAGCTGTTGACCGCGCTCGAGACCCTGCTGGCGACGGCGGAACAGGGGACGCTCGTGCTCGAGGGCGCGCTCGTCGTCCTCGCCGGGGCACCAAACGTCGGCAAGTCGTCGCTGTTCAACGCGCTCCTTGGCGAGGCGCGCGCGATCGTCACCGACGTCCCCGGAACCACGCGCGATGCGATCGAGGCGGTGCTCGACCTGCCGGCGTGGCCTCTACGACTCGTGGACACTGCGGGGCTGCACGACACGACCGACGTGGTGGAGCGTCTGGGCATCGAGACCTCGAGCCGGTATCTCGCTCAGGCGGCGCTCGTGCTGGCGTGCGGCGACGACTCAGCCTCGCTCGCCGCGGTGGCCAGCGCCGTGCGCGAGCGAACGGACGCCCCGATCGTGACTGTGCGAACGAAGGGCGATTTAGTAACAGATGGTCACGAAGATGCGGACGTCGTCGTCAGCGCGCACACCGGCACCGGACTCCGCGACCTGCTCCAGCTCGTCGAGCGGCGCCTCTCGGAGCGCCACGGCGACGCGCTCCCCGACACGCCGGGGCTGACCCGCGCGCGACATCAGCGCGCGGTGGGCATCGCCGCGGCCGAAATACGTGCGTTCGATGGGGCATGGCGCGATGGCGCGCTCCCGGCGAGCGTCGCGGCCATCCACGTGCGCGCGGCCGCAGATGCGCTCGGTGAGCTGATCGGAGTCGTCCGCGTGGACGACGTCCTGGACACGGTGTTCCGGCGCTTCTGCGTCGGGAAGTAGCGCTAGGCCGTGGCCTGAGACGCGCGCGCGATCTGCGCCAGCTCGCCCGCGCTCGCGCGAACGGCCCAGGCCATCCCGCGCTCGTTGATCGCCGGCTCCACCATGCGAGCGCCAAGAAAGTAGCCGCTCCGCTCTGGCAGCACGTACCGGTCGACCGTTCGGGCTTCGTCGCTCATGCCGCCGGAGAGATAGCGCAACCGAAGGCCGAGCCCCGCGCGATCCAGATCCTCCACGACGGCGCGGCTGATGACAGCTTCGAGCTCACGCACGCGGGCGTACTGCCGGCGCCCGAAGCCGAAGTACTCCCATGCGGCGTGACCAGGGCTGATCAGCTGCGACGCATGTACCGCCAACCCTTCATTCATCAACAGCTCGCGCAGCGGGGCACGACGGCCCGTGTCCCAGTACGAGTAATAGCCGTTCGCCTCGTCGATCAGCTGTCGCAGCTCGCTGCGGCTCGTCGGCGAGGTGTAGCGGATGGCGTGCGCGATCTCGTGGGCGAGCCAGAGGGGGAGCAGCTCCGGGTCGAGCCCCAACCCCTGCGTATCGGGGTTCGCGACCGACGTGAAGTGCTCGAGGCACGCGAAGGCGATGCCCCGCCCGTCGACGACGAGCTCACCGGCGTTGGCGGCGCCCACGCCGACCATGAGAACGACGTCGACATCGACGTCCTGCTCGAGCAGCTGCGCGCAGCGCTGCTCGGTGTTGCGAGCGAGCGCGACGACATCGGTGCGCTCGAGCATCTCCTGGAGGTCGGTGCGATCCGCCAGCGCGGTGGCGCGGACGACGTCCCCGAAATGCGGGCCGTCGGGATCGACGACGTAGTTGTGCCAGTACGGCTCGAGGAGACGGCGGTGGGCGTGGTAGTAGCGCTGGTAGGCGGCGACGCGGTCGGTGCTATTGAGAACAGCGAAGAAATCTGGCAGCAGGTTGATCAGCATTCGACCGGGAAGCGACCTGCGAGGGGGCAGCGGGCGACCGTCACGCGAACGGTGGCGCCGGCAGCGGGCGCATTGGACGCGGAATGATAGCGGCGACCTGTGAGGTGAACAAGAGACGTCATGATCGTCGCGGCGCGAGCGCCGCGTTCAGGGACCAGAGGGCCATCACCACGGCGACTCGGACATGCGGCGAACATGTGGCACGCTTCTTTCCTTTGATGTCCGTGACGAAAGTAGCGCCAGGGAGCGGGAGACACATCAATGACGACGTTGCAGCTAATTGAACTGCGCTGTCCCATCTGCGACACGCGATTCAAGTCCCAGCAGGTGATCTCGACGAATTCGTTCGGCGGGAAGCGCACGGACTTTCACGAGCGCGCGGCGGGCACGCAGCCGTTGCCGTACCT
>DASSIC010000493.1:0-8759 GCA_035692325.1 Gemmatimonadaceae bacterium
TCCGCCGGCGGCGAGCACGCCCACCTGGCGGATGAACTCCACCTCGAGCGCGCGCTCCACGCCGGAGAAGGAGTTCATGTTCTTGACCTCCGTCTTGGTACCGAGCTGCTTCGCACCCCGCCGGCGGGCGGAGACGTTCGCGTCGACGCGAAGGCTCCCCTCCTCCATGCTGACGTCGCTCACCTCGAGGTACTCGAGGATCTGCTTGAGCGCGCGCAGATAGGCACCCGCTTCCTGCGCCGAGCGCATGTCCGGCTCGCTCACGATCTCGATGAGCGGCACGCCGGCGCGGTTCAGGTCGATCGCCGTGACGCCCGGGTAGCGGTCGTGCACCGACTTGCCCGCGTCTTCCTCCATGTGCACGCGCGTCACGCCCACGCGCACCGGGGCGCCGTCGGCACGGCCAGCGATCTCGACGTACCCCTCGGTGGCGAGCGGGCGGTCGAACTGCGAGATCTGGTAGCCCTTGGGGAGATCGGGATAGAAGTAGTTCTTGCGCGCGAACACCGACACCGGGTGCACGGAGCAGTTCAGCGCGAGCGCGGCGCGCGTCGCCAGCTCCACGGCGCGCGCGTTCAACACGGGCAGCGCACCGGGGAGCGCGAGACACACCGGGCAGGTGTTCACATTGGGGGATGCACCGTACTCCGTGGAGCACGAACAGAAGGCCTTCGTGCGCGTCTTGAGCTGCACGTGCACTTCGAGCCCGACGACCATCTCCCACTCGGTCGACAGCGACGCCACCGTCGGCGCGGTCATGACGACGCTCCCGCGCCGAGCGCGCGCTCGAGCGCATAGGCGACGGTGAACATCTTCTCCTCGGCGAAGTGCGACGCCATGAGCTGACCGCCCACGGGCAGTCCGCCGACGCGCCCGATCGGCTGCGACATGGCCGGCACGCCGGCGAGGTTCGCCGTCGCCGTGAAGATGTCGCTCAGGTACATCTCGTAGGGATCGGAGATGGCGCCGATGGCGAAGGCGGGCGTCGGCGTGGTGGGGGTGAACAGCACATCCACGCCGGCGCTGAACACGCGGCGGAAGTCGTCGGTGATGAGCGTGCGCACCTGCTGCGCCTTTCGATAGTACGCGTCGTAGTAGCCGGCGCTCAGCACATACGTGCCGAGCATGATGCGCCGCGTGACCTCGGGGCCGAATCCGTGCGAGCGCGTCGCCTCGTACATCCCCTTCAGCCCGTCGCCCTCGAATCGCAGCCCGTACCGCACGCCGTCGAAGCGCGCGAGGTTGGACGACGCTTCGGCCGGCGCGACGATGTAGTAGACGGGGATCGCGAGATCGGTGTGCGGCAGCGAGACGTCGCGAATCTCGGCGCCAAGCTCGCGCAGATGCTCCAGCGCGACGTCGCAGCGCGCGCGCAGGCGCGGATCGAGCGACTCGGGGAAGTATTCCTTCGGCCGTCCGATGACCATCCCCTTGACCGGCTTCGCATGCGCGAGGTGGTAGTCGGGCACGTCACGGTCCGCCGACGTGGCGTCGAGCGGATCACGCCCCGCGATGCAGCGGAGGCCGCGCGCGGCGTCGTCCACCGTGGCGCCGAACACGCCGACCTGATCGAGCGACGACGCGAAGGCCACGAGACCGAAGCGGCTCACGCGGCCGTACGTCGGCTTGACGCCGACGATGCCGCAGAACGCCGCAGGCTGCCGCACCGAGCCGCCGGTTTCGGAGCCGAGCGCGATCGGTACGATCCCGGCGGCGACGGCGGCAGCGGAGCCGCCCGAGGACCCTCCGGGGACGCGGTCCGGTGCGATGGGATTCTTCGTCGGGCCGTACGCGCTGTTCTCGGTGGACGAGCCCATCGCGAACTCGTCCATGTTCGTCTTGCCGAACGGCACCGCGCCGGCCTCGCGCAGCTTGCGCACGACCGTCGCCTCGTACGGGCTCACGTAGCCGGCGAGGATGCGCGAGCCACAGGTCGTCGGATGATGCAGCGTGGCGAGGTTGTCCTTGATCGCCACCGGAACGCCGAGCAGGAGACCTGGCTCCGTGTCGGTGAGCTGGGTGGACGACACCGTCGCATGCGCGGCGAGATAGCTGTCGTCGAGCGAGACGAAGATGTTCAGCCCGTCCTTCCCCGCGTCCACGTCGCGCGCGCGCACGAGCGCGCTGTCCACCGTGGCGGCGGTCGTCGTGCGGCCCGAGGCGGTGTGCTCGCGCAGCGACGCGGCCGTGCCGGTGGCGATCGGCTCGGTCATGCCTCCTCCGGCGTTTCGTGCGTCGAGAGGCGGGGGACGACGAAGAAGCCGTCCCGCAGCGAGGGCGCGAAGGCGTCGAGCGAGCGCGCGAGGGGGATGGGCATGCCGCCATCCTCGCGCAGCGGCATTCCGCCGGCCTCGGAGCCCACCGCCTCCGGCACGCCGGTGGTGTCCACCTTCGACAGCGCGTCCATGTGGCCGAGGATGGTGTTCAGCTCGCGCACGAGCAGGGTGGCGCGCTCGTCGCTCAGCCCGAGCCGCGCGAGCGTCGCGATGTGCCGCACATCGTCGATCGTGACCGCCACTAGTCGATGTCCCGTTCGAGGTTGGCCTGCGCGACGACGAGCGTCTTCCGCCCGATCGCCTCGTCGTCGAAATCGATCTTCGCCTTCAGGTCGCGCCCCGCGCCCGCGAGCTCGGCGATCACACCGCTGCCGAACTTGCGATGCTTCACCCGCGCGCCCACGACGATCACGGCGGCGTCCTGCGATTCGGACGCGTCGTCGAAGCTCGGTGCACGGGTGACCGGCGTACCGGGCCGTCGGGCCGCCGCGCTGGGCGGGAACGACACGTCGTCGTCGATCACCGGCGTGCGCAGCGCGGTGTCCATCAGGCCGGGGCGCTTGCGCGAGTTGCCCCACTGACTGCCGCCGCCGAGCGACTGCATGAAGGACCGGCCGGAGCTGCGCACCTTGATCGTCTTGCGCTGCTCGATCATGTCTTCCGGAATGGCGACGAGGAAGCTCGACGCCTTGGAAGGCATGAACTCGCCGTTGCGGCGACGTTCCTCGGCGTGCGTGAGGAACAGCTTGCGCTCGGCGCGGGTGATGCCGACGTAGAAGAGCCGGCGCTCCTCCTCGAGCAGCGCGGGATCGTCGTACGCCTTGGCGAGGGGGAAGAGTCCATCCTCGAGGCCCGTGATGAAGACGACGGGAAACTCGAGCCCCTTCGCGTTGTGCATCGTCATGAGCGTGACGGCATCGGCGTCGGGACCGAGCTTGTCCAGCTCGGCCACGAGCATCGCCTTCTGGAGGAAGTGGTCGAGGGGCGTGAGCCCCACCTCGCCCTCCTCGTCGGCCACCTGCTCCGCCGCGCCGGTGATCAGCTCGCGCACGTTGTCGAGCCGATCGGCCGACTCGGGCCCTTCGGCACGCAGGTACTCGTCGTAGCGGATGCCATCGACGACCTCCTTGAGCAGCTCGTCGACGGCCGCCTCGCGCGCCGAGTCGCGGAACTTCGCGATGAGGGCGGCGAACTCGGCGAGGGCGCCGCGCGCCGCCGGCCGAATCGCGGCGAGGAGATCCGGGCGTACCGCCGCGGCGAGCATCGGGACGCCCGCCGAGCGCGCCGCGACCGAGAGCGCCTCGATCGTGGTGTCACCGAGCCCGCGCTTCGGCACGGCGACGGCGCGGCGGAAGGCCTCGTCGTCGGCGGGGTTGGCGATGAGCTTGAGGTAGCTCATCAGGTCGCGGATCTCACGCCGGTCGTAGAAGCGCACGCTGCCGACGAGACGATAGGCGACGGCACGCTTGCGAAGCGCCTCCTCGAGCGCGCGACTCTGCGCGTTGGTCCGATAGACGACGGCGAAGTCGCGCAGCGTCATGCCGGAGGACTGCGCGCGCCGCGTCACCATCTCCTCGACGACGAAGTCCGCTTCGTCGCGTTCGTCGAGGCAGCGCACAGCCGTGACGCGCTCGCCGCTCGCGCGCGTGGGGCGCAGCGTCTTGCCCATCCGTCCGCGATTCGCGCTGATGACGACGTTCGCGAGGTCGAGCACCTCGGGGGTGCTGCGATAGTTCTCCTCGAGCCGCACGGTGTGCGCTTCGGGAAAATCCTTGTTGAAGTCGAGGATGTTGCGGATGTCGGCGCCGCGCCAGCCGTAGATCGACTGGTCGTCGTCGCCGACGACGCACAGGTTCCCGTGCCCGCCGGCCAGCAGCTTCACGAGCTGGTACTGCGCGCGGTTGGTGTCCTGGTACTCGTCCACCAGGATGTACTGGAAGCGCCGGCGGTACTTCTCCAGCTCGCCCGGGTTCTCGGCCAGCATGCGCACGGGCAGCACGAGCAGGTCGTCGAAGTCGACGGCGTTCGCGACGCGTAGATCCTCGCCGAGATCGCGGTAGACCGTGGCTGCGGCGCGCGAGAACGGATCCATCGCGAGGTTCGCGTACTCGTCCGGCTTGACGAGGGAGTTCTTGGCGTCGGAGATCGCGGCCTGCACGCCGCGCGGCGTGAACTGCTTGGTGTTGAGCTTGTGGCGCTCCATGATGCGCTTCACCACGCTGCCCGTGTCGTCCTGATCGTAGATCGTGAACGATGGCGTGCGGCCGACGAGGTGCGGCGCGGCGCGCAGCATCCGCGCGCCGATCGCGTGGAAGGTGCCGACCCACATGCCGGTGGGTGCGCGGCCGAGCAGCCGCGCGATACGCGCGCGCATCTCGCCGGCGGCCTTGTTGGTGAAGGTGACGGCGAGGATCCGGCTGGGATCCACCCCGTGCTGGTCGATGAGGCGCGCGAGGCGCGTGGTGAGGACGCGTGTCTTGCCAGAGCCCGCGCCCGCGAGGACGAGCAGGGGGCCGTTGACATGCAGCACGGCCTCGCGCTGCGCGGGATTCAGTCCCTCGAGCAGCGGATCGTCAGTCGCGATGTCCATCAGGGTAAGATAATCTCGAACGTCGCGCCGCGGTCGGCGGAGACCAGGCGCAGCGTACCGCCGTGATTCTCCTCCACGATCCGGCGCGCCAGGGCCAGGCCGATCCCCCAGCCGCTCTGCTTCGTGGAGAAGCCGGGCTCGAAGATGCGGGCGCGGTGGTCGCGCGGAATGCCCGGCCCGTCGTCGGCCACCGTGACGATGGCGCCGCCGTCGGGGCGGCGGCGCGCCGACACGGCGATGCGCCCCCCGCGGCCGGCGAGGGCATCCACCGAGTTCTTCACGAGCACCTCGAGCGCCCACTCGAGCAGGACCGCGTCGCCCGTGACGGTGACCGGTTCGGCGTGGGCGGCGACGTCGATCTCCACCTGGTGGGCGAGCGTGGGGACGCGCGCGCGAAAGTAGGTCGTGATGCGGTCGACGAGCGCGTGCAGATCGACCTGATCGCGCCGTCGCTCGCGCCCGATGCGCTCGAAGCGGTGCGCGACCCGATCCAGCCGCTCGAGATCGGCGCGCATGTGCGTCACGGCGCTCAGCGTCGTCGCGTTCGGCTTGTCTTCCTCGATCAGCTCGATCCAGCCCGCGAGGCTGGAGAGGGGCGTCCCCAGCTGATGCGCCGACTCGCGCGCCATCCCCGCCAGCACCCGCTCGCGCTCGGCGTCGCCGCGGGTGCGCACGATGGACACGGCGAGCAGCAGCAGCACGAACGCCGTGGCCGCCTGCAGGGCGGGAATGATGCGGAGCCACTTCACGAGTGGCGTGTTGCCGTAGTGGATCTGCCCGACCAGCGAATCGACGACGGGGGCGTTCTGGCGGTCGAGCTGGCGCACGTAGTCGCGCACCGCCGCTTCGTCGCTGGCCACCTCCGGCGGCAGGTTGGCCTGCGCGGTGGGACGGCCGGCGCTGTCCGTCACGATGAGCGGCACCCCCTGCTCCACGATGCTCTTGGACAGGTCGAACAGCGCCTGCGTTCCCGCCCCCTCACTCGTATCGCTCTGCGCGCGGAAGACGCGGGCATAGATGCGGCTGGATCGGAGCGCCTCGCCTCGCAGCTCGCGCACGACGCGCTGGGTGTACACCACGTACGACCCGAGCAGGACCGCCAGCACGAGGGCGACGAACAGCTCGGGGGCGCCGCGGCGCATCGGTTAGCCGAGCCGGTCGGTTCCCAGATACGGCCGCAACACCTCGGGAACGACGACGGAGCCGTCCGGCTGCTGATAGTGCTCGAGGATGCAGGCGATGGTGCGCGGGAAGGCAAGCCCCGACCCGTTCAGCGTGTGCACGTGCCGCAGCTTCTCTCCCGCGGCGGGGCGATACTTGATGTTCGCGCGCCGCGCCTGGAAGTCGGTGAAGGTGCTGCACGAGCTCACCTCGAGCCAGGCGCCGACGCCGGGCGCCCAGGCCTCCAGATCGTACGTCTTCGCGCTCGAGAATCCGGTGTCGCCCGCCGCGAGCAGCTTGACGCGATACGGGATGCCGAGCGCCTGGAGCATCGCCTCGGCGTGGCCGAGGAGCAGCTCGAGCTGGGCGGCGGAATCTTCGGGGGTGGAATAGCGCACGAGCTCGACCTTGTCGAACTGGTGCATGCGGAGAATGCCGCGCGTATCCTTGCCCGCCGAACCGGCCTCGCGACGAAAGCACGGCGTGTAGGCGCAGAATCCCTTCGGCAGCATCGCGGCGGGAAGCTCCTCGTCGCGATAGAGGTTCGTGACCGGCACCTCGGCCGTCGGGATCAGGAAGAGCTCGTCGTCGGCGATGCGATACGCGTCATCCTCGAACTTGGGCAGCTGACCCGTGCCGGTCATCGACGCGCGATTGACGAGCGCCGGGGGCCAGACCTCCTCGTAGCCGTGCTGCGCCGTGTGGCTGTCGAGAAAGAAGTTCATCAAGGCGCGGATGAGGCGCGCCCCGCCGCCACGATACACGACGAACCCCGACCCGCTGATCTTGGCGCCGCGCTCGATGTCGAAGAGTCCCTGCGCCGCCGCGATCTCCCAGTGGGGACGAACGCCGTCCGATGAACGCGGCGTCCCCCAGCTGCGCACGATGACGTTGGCGTCCTCGCCGCCCTCCGGCACGTCGGGCAGCGGGACGTTGGGAATCTCGTACAGGATGGCGTCGACGGCGTGCTCGGCGGCGGCCAGCTCCTGGTCGAGGCGCGCGATCTCCTCACCCATCTCGCGTCCCTTCGCGATCAAATCCTCCGCCGGCTCCTTCGCGCGCTTCCGCTGCGCGACTTCCTGGGAGATGGCATTGCGCGCCGCCTTGCGTTCGTCCACCGCCTGCTGAAGCAGGCGGCGCTCCTGATCGACACGAAGAAATCTGTCGATCTGCGGCGCGAGGGCGTCGAGCGCGCCACGCCGCCGCATCGCCTCGCGCAGGTCGTCGGGGCGCTCGCGAAGCAGCCGAACGTCGTGCATCAGAAGGTGGGAATCGAGTCCGGTACGACGGAGCGATAGCCGCAGTTGGGATCGAGGACCGTGCGCGCGTACAGCCGCCGTGAGGCGACGTTCACGCTGTCCACGGTGAGCTTCGCGTACAGCGTCTGGCCGCCGAGGCTGTAGGCACAGGTGTTCAGGTCGAGCATCTCCACCGCGATCACGTCGCCGACGTTGACGGTCTTCGCGGAAAGCGTGTCGTAGCCGGTCGCGGGGGCTTCGCGCACCGCGTCGAAGGTTCCGGCCACCGTCTGGAGTCCCACGCGCTTCACGGGGCCCGCCAGATCGCTCGCGATCGCACGCACCGGATAGATCACCGGACGGCCGGAGGCATCGAGGTCGACAGCGATGTCGAACGCGAAGTTGGCGTCGGCGCGCGCCGCGCCGCCGAGAAAGCTGATGGCGGTGGCGGCGTTCACCGGCGCGCCCGTGAAGGCGTAGAGGGCGTACGAGCTGAGCGCGTTCGAGTACGTGGCCTTCGGCTTCGTCGGATCGCCACAGGCGACGGCGAGCACGGCAAGGGCCACGACGACGATGCGCAACGGGCGTGTCGGCGACATGATCCGGACTGAGACGTGACGTGGTGCGGGCTCCCGGTACGATAGGGACGGACACGGGCAAACTCAAGCGAATGCGTCGCTTGACTTCACTCTCCTCCGCCTTCAGCTTGTCCACTTTCCGATTCGGAGTGGGCATGGCGAGCATCCGCGACCTCGTAGGCGCGATTCGACAGCGTGACGGGGTGGAAGCAGCGGTCATCCTCGGCCGCGACGGGCTCCTGATCGACAGCCAGACCGTGTCCGGCGTGGACGCCGAGGACATCGCGGCGCGCATCCCCGCCATCATCGGGCCGGCGGACGAGCTGGGGCACGCGGCGAAGCGGGGCGCGCTTCTCACCGCCGTCATGGAATACCGCGATGGCCTCGCCATCGCCTCCGTGCTCAGCGCGGACGCCATCCTTCTCGTCCTCGTCCGCCCCCAGGCGAACATCGGCCAGCTCCTGTTCGAGCTGCGCCGCAATCGTGAGCAGATCGCGGCTTTGGTCTAGCGTGAACGAAACCGAATTGACGCATGCGCTCGTCGCCGACGACGAACCGCACATCGGGCGAATCATCAAGATGAAGCTCGAGCAGGGCCCGTTTCGCGTCACGCTGGCGTACGACGGGCGTGAAGCGCTGGAGGTGCTGCGCCGCGAAGGCGACATCGGACTCGTGCTGCTCGACCTCATGATGCCCTACCTGAGCGGGCTCGACGTGCTCGCCGAGATGAAGCGCGACGACCGGCTGAAGCACGTGCCGACGATCGTGCTCACCGCGGCGGGCCAGGAGCAGCAGCACCACATGGCGATGGAGCTGGGCGCCAGCGAGTTCCTGACAAAGCCGTTCAGCCCGAAGAAGCTGTACGCGCGCGCCGCCGAGCTCGCGGGCTATGCGCCCGAGGAGCCGACGACCGGCG
>DASSIC010000494.1:0-6896 GCA_035692325.1 Gemmatimonadaceae bacterium
TCGTCCCCGTCGCACGGCTGAACGAGCTGGCGGCGGCGCTGCCGGCCCAGCCTGACACGCCGTGGACGCTCTGCGTCCTCATGGGCGACGACTTGCAGGCTGACGCGAGACGGCTGGCGGACTTCGAAGCGGAGCATCGCGGGCGGTTCACCGCCGACGTCGTGGAGCTCAGGGCGTCGGATGTCGAGCGCATCGCACTCGCCGGCCGCACGTTCGGTGACAATCGAGGAGTGGCTGTGTACGTCGAGCTGCCATACGTCGACGATCCGCGCGAGCTGCTCGTCGCCGTAAAGCAGGCCGGGTTGCGCGCGAAGGTGCGCACCGGCGGCGTGACCGGCGACGCCTTTCCCACTGCCGCCCAGCTGGCGCGCTTCATCGCGCGCTGCGCAGCGGCCGGCGTGCCCTTCAAGGCCACCGCCGGGCTGCATCATCCGCTGCGTGGCGAGCACCGGCTCACGTATCGGCCCGATGCTCCCTCGGCGACGATGTTCGGGTTCCTGAACGTCTTCATCGCGGCCGCGATGGCGAACAGCGGCGTCGCCGAAGGCGAGCTGGTGGACGTGCTCGAGGAGCGCGATGCAGCCGCCTTCACCTTCACCGAGCGCGAGCTGCGCTGGCGCGAGCGATCGATCCCGCTCGCCCGGATCCAGCAGACGCGAGAAGCGCTCGCCACGGCGTTCGGATCGTGCTCGTTTCGCGAGCCGGTCGATGAACTACAGGAGCTCGCCCGACCATGACGATCCAGCTCGACGAGACCCACCGCGCCGACCTCTCGTGCTGGGTGGAGAGCGCGGCGCGCACGGACACCGACTTCCCGATTCAGAATCTTCCTCTCGGATGCTTTCGGACGGCCAAGCGTGCCGCACGTCCGGGCGTGGCGATCGGCGACGAGATCTTCGACCTCGCCGCGGCCAGGAAGGCATCGCTGCTGTCGGCGGCGACGACGGAGCTGGTGACCCTGTGCACCGACGAGCGAGCACTCAATCCGCTGCTCGCCGCCGGCCACGACGCATTGATGCGGCTGCGCGGTGAGCTCAGTCGGCTCCTTCGCACGGACACCCCCGAAGGCGAGCGTGCTCGTCGTGCGCGCGCTCAGCTCCTCGTGCCGATCGCCGACGCGGAGCTGCTCCTGCCCGCTCACGTCGGCGACTACACCGACTTCTACGCGTCCGTCCACCACGCCACGAACGTGGGCAGCATGTTCCGGCCGGACAACGCGCTGCTGCCGAACTACAAGTATGTGCCGATCGGGTATCATGGCCGCGCGTCGTCCATCGTCGCGAGCGGATCGATCGTCCGACGGCCACACGGACAGACGCGCGACGAAGGGGCGACAGCACCGACCTTCGGTCCGACGCGGCGCCTGGACTACGAGCTCGAGGTCGGTGCGGTGATCGGACGCGGCAACGCGCTGGGCACCAGCATCCCCCTCGCCGAGGCGGAAATGCACGTCGCGGGGTTGTGTCTCGTGAACGACTGGTCGGCGCGCGACATCCAGGCGTGGGAGTATCAACCGCTCGGTCCCTTCCTGGCGAAGAACTTCTCCACGACCATGTCGCCGTGGATCGTCACCCTCGCCGCGCTCGCGCCCTTCCGCGCGCCGGCCCTGACGCGCCCCGGCGGTGATCCACCGCCACTCCCGTATCTGCTCGACGCCGATAACGAGCGCTCCGGCGGACTCGCCATCACCCTCGAAGTGCTCCTCTCGTCAGCGCGCATGCGGGCCGAGAGACACGAGCCGATGCGCGTGAGCATCGGCAGCTTCACCGACATGTATTGGACCGTCGCTCAGCTCGTGACGCACCACACGAGCAACGGCTGCAACCTCCAGTCCGGTGATCTACTCGCCAGCGGCACCGTGAGCGGCGCGACGCCGGACTCGCGTGGCTGCCTGCTCGAGCGCACCTGGCGCGGTACGGAGCCGCTCACCTTGCCCACCGGCGAGACCCGGCGCTTCCTCGAGGATGGGGACGAGGTCGTGATGCGCGGCTGGTGCGAGCGCGATGGTTATCGCCGGATCGGATTCGGGGATTGCCGCGGGGTGGTCGCCGGCACCTGAAGCGTCGACGGTGCGGGCGCATACTCCGGTGACGCACCCGGCGGGGTGGGAACGGGCTCCTTGGTGATCGGCTTCACCAGCAGCGTCTGCCCGATGCGGATGCGATCGCCGACGATGCCGTTCAACGCGCGCAGCGACTCGGGCGACGTGTTGAACATCTTGGCCACCGACGCGAGCGCCTCGCCGCGACGGATCGTGTGGTACCACGCGCGCCGCCCCTCGTAGATCGCGACGAGTCGAGCGCGGTCTCTCGCACGACGCTCCTCGCGTCGCTGCCAGCCGACCTGGCGCAGATACTTGTACTTCCGCGCGAGCTGTGTGCGCAGCGCGTTCGCATCCGCCGTCGCGGCGGAGCTCATGCCGAGGGTGACGCGTCCCTCCGAGGGCGCGGTGATGCTCATGGCGTTCGCGAGCAGGAAGAAGGTGCGCGTCGGCTCGACCTCCACCAGCGTGTCCACCGGCCATTCCCTGACGTCGAAGGTCGGTGGCGCATCGGGAGGACTCATCGGGTCGCGCGGCTGCAGCCCGAGATAGACGAGACGCCCGCCGTCGGGGCGAAGCGAATCGCCCGGCGCATCGGTAAGCACGAGAATGCCGCGCGTCGCGCGGAAGTAGTCGATCGCCGGCCGCTGCCACACGTTCACGGCCGAGCGCAGCCGCTCGTTCGGTTTCAGCACGGACGAGCGCAGCTGCCGCAGGGAGAACACCGTCGCATCCCGCGGATCCGAGCGCACCGCATGGAAGGCGATCTGGCCAAGCGTCACGAGCACGGCGAGCCCGACCAGCCATGCGGCGTACTTGATCCAGATCGGCAGGTGGCTGCGCCGCCGGCGCCGCCGGTTGCGGCGCGGCATCGCGTCCCAGTTGGGCAGGTCGGCCGGATTGCCGCTCCACACGCCTTCGGCGGGGATCGGGGCGGGGGCGTCTTTCAGGGCGTCGGTCACGTGCGAGGCTGAGCGTGACAGGAGATGCGACCTACAAGGGAAGAACGATGCCGCGTGCCGCGGCGAACGAAAGACTGCCCTGCTGCAACGAATGTTGCGGCTGAGCTTGCCCCATCTGTGTAACCCACGTTACTATCCACCTCTATCCCACACGGCGCCGCTCACCTGAGCGCGCCGGCCTCGGCCCGACGTTCCGCCCGACCGGAGGCGCGTATTTCCGTCGCACGACTCGTTCGTCAGCTGGCGCTTGGCCTGGTGGCGGCATGCACCGTGGTCTATACCGCGTCGCAGGTACACCCCGTCTTCCTCGGACAGGCTCCGGTCGCGGGCCGCGTCCTCGCAGCGGCCTACCTCGACTCGTCCGCCACGCGCGCACCCTGGCTGAGTCTCCCCGAGCCGCTCGCCATGCGGCACCCGCAGTTCCAGCGCGACGTCGACGCCTTCGCGACCGACCTCCGTGGAACCGGCAACATCGGGACCGAACGAGCCGACTCCATCGCCCGCGTCGCCGTGCGGGAAGCGTACCACCGCCGCATTCCCCCCGCCCTCGTGCTCGGCGTCATGCTCACCGAGAACGACGAGTTCAAGCCGAGTGCCCGCTCGAAGGTCGGCGCCATGGGCCTCATGCAGATCATGCCGCGCATGTGGACGCCGAACCTCGGTCCCATCCTCGGGCGAAACCTCAAGGATGACGAGACCAATCTCCGCTACGGCGTCTACATCCTGAAGCACTTCGCCAAGCGGACCTCGGACACGCTCGACGCCACCGGCGCGACCCGCCTGGCGCTGCTCAGCTACAACGGCTGCGTCAGAGGACGAAACACCCCGGATTGCCGCGCCTATCCGGACAAGGTGCAACGCCACGTGGAGCGCAGCGCGCGCAGCATCTGCGGAGGCAAGGCATTCCGCGACTGCGTCGCGCTCCCGCTTTGGGCGGCCCTGCGCGGCAGCGAGACCCCGCCCGTTCCCGTCGCCACGATGGCGACTGGCCTCGTGAAGGCGCCCGCGACCGACCGTCCCGCGACGCCGGCACCGATCGAGCGAGTCTCCCGCATCCGGCGAATGCCGTCGGATTCCGACCGGATGGCAAGCTATCTGCTTGGACTAGTCACGCCGAAAGGCGAATAGCGACCACGGCCCGTCGCCGGTGGTCGTGAAACGAAGGGGGTGCGCGGTCGCGAGACCGGCACCCCCTTCGTGTATCCGCGAGTCGAGCGCGACTACCTGATCGCCTCGATCTTGCTTTCGGCCAGCTGCTTGATCGTGATCTCGGCGTTCTGGGCGAGAATCGTGATCTTCACCGCAATGTCGTCGTTCTGCCGGCCGCCGAGGTACTGACCCTTGGGCGTCATGAAGAAGACGGCGTTGCTGGTCGTGGCCGACTCGAGCGAGATGGGCGTGCCCTGGGTGCTTCCGCTTCCCGCCGCCTTCACCGTGGATGCGCGCTCGACCTTGAACGCTTTCTCGCCGGCGATGGCGGTGTCGCCGATGACCTTGTAGTTCGAGACGATGGTCCGATCGACATCGAGGCCCTGCTGGCTCACCTTGCCCGACACGGTGTCCGACCAGGTCATGCCCGCCTTCATGTCGCGGCGGTAGCTGGGGAGGAATCGAGCGACGCTCTCCGTCACCTGCGCGAGCATCGGATCGGTGCCCTCGGTGGCCTTGGTGGAATAGACGCGGCCGGTAGGCGAGATGTACGAGACGAACTTGCTGCCGAGCAGGCGGCTCAGGTCGGGCGCACCCTGCGCGCTCTTCACGCTGAGCGAGTCGAGCGTCACCGTCGCGACCATCGTGTCCTTCGTCTGCTTCGCGATGTTCACCGTGAGCTGCTGCCGGGCGTCGATCTGGAAGTCCTGATTGCCCATCGGGGAGCTCTGGCTCCCCTTGGTGGACGTCATGAGCCGGTACTTGGTCGTGCCAGCCGCGTATTCGACGCCCTGGGCGCGCACCGGCGCAGCCACCAGTGGGGCAACGAGGAGGAGCGCGGCGGGCAAAAGCTGCAGGCGAGCGGTCATCGAGGAGACTCCGGGAAGAAAAAAGACGCGCGGACGGACCGCCCGCGCCATCATCTATACGCTTCGCCGAAAAAAAGGTTACCGTGTTGGCATGCGACCAACCCCTTCCATTCCTGCCGAGCTCATCGCCGTCGCCCTGCCGACGGGCGAGAGCGGCAGCTCCACCGATGGCCAGAGCGTCGAGGCCGTGATCGAACGGCTGCACGACGACGTGATCCTCCCCGCTCCAGCGACGCCCGGCTCGGCGGGCTACGACCTTCGCGCCTACCTCAAGGGACGCACGATCCGGCATTCCGATGGCATCACGCAGGTAGAGCGTGCGGCCGTGGAGGAGAATGGCACCTGGGGAGTGACGCTCGGGCCGGGCGAGATGGCCCTGGTTCCTCTCGGCTTCCGCACGCGACTGCCTGTCGGGATCGAAGCGCAGGTCCGCCCGCGCAGCGGTCAGGCATTCAAGCACGCCTTGACGATTCCGAACGCGCCCGGGACGGTGGACGCGGATTATGCCGAGGAGTGGATGGTCATCGTTCGCAACGATGCACCGGCCGCTCGGCGGATCGAGCATGGTGAGCGGATCGCCCAGGCGGTATTCGCGCGCTACGTGGTGCTCGACCTGCGCGAGGGCATGGTGCAGCGGAGCACCGAGCGCGCCGGAGGATTCGGGAGCACGGGGAAGCGTTGACGTCGCGACGGTGACGGGCGGGCGCGCTTACGGGTTGGGCGGTCGGGATCTGGCATCCACCCAGCCGCCGAACCATCATGCGCCTGCCCCTCGTCTCGCTGATCGCCCTCGTCGTCGCGGGTTCCGCCTGCCGCGAAACTATCTCCCCGGAACGCGCCTCGCTGCTTGGCGACTGGATCACTCCGTCCATGTCGCTCGGCGGCGGAGCCTCCTACAACGTCCGATATCATTTTGGCGCCGACGGCTCGTACTGGAGCCGGAGCACGACCTATGGAAGCTACGGACAGGCGGCCGACGCAATGACGGGGTTCGTGCGCTACGACGGCAGTTATGCGGTGCAATGCGGCCGACTGTTCCTGAACGCCAGCCTCGAATCCACGTGGGACCGCTTCTACGGGGCGGATTCGCAAGTGCAGGTGCGCCAGCTTCCGACGCCCATCGAGGGCATCTCGGACCTGTGCGGGGGCGGCATCGAGTTCACGCGACTCGGCGACCATCTGGTGTTCACGTACCTCTCCTATCCCGCCGACGCGCCGGTCGAGACGACGATGCTGCTCCACCGCGTCCACTGACGTCACGGAAACCTCGACCCGGCGGCGCGCGTAGGCGAAACCAGACGCAAAAAAGTGGGGCTTCCTCGGCGCCCGGCCGAGAAAGCCCCACTGGATCAGACCGGTCGGCGCAGAGCG
Organism: Gemmatimonadaceae bacterium; assembly: GCA_035692325.1. Classification (GTDB taxonomy): domain Bacteria; phylum Gemmatimonadota; class Gemmatimonadetes; order Gemmatimonadales; family Gemmatimonadaceae; genus AG11. The sequence goes on from DASSIC010000494.1 coordinate 6,393, forward strand.
CCGGTCGGCTAGCAGACTGGTGCCGTTACCGGCTCCCGGCGATCCGCGCCATACGCTGGTCAGTAGACAAAGAATCACCTCCTCTGTTTCGGGTTCGACGATTGGGCGAACGAGTCGTATACCCAAAATGAGTGGGAGGGGTTCCGCGACGCAAGCGAGGGGAAGCGTATATTTCTTCGCGTCGGCCTCATGTGTGTTGCGCACGCTTCCTCACTGGATCCCGTCATGAGCGTTCGTTCGCCGTTGCTGCCGTTGGCCACGCTCGCGCTCGCCGCGGGCTGTGCATCGACATCCGCATCGAGAGTGGAGCGCCGCGCTCCCGTTGCCGGCTCGTTGGCCTCGCCCGCCGCGACGTCCATCGCACCGGCACCGCCAGAGATGGACTACTACGTCTTCGCGGCGTCGGAAGGGAACGACCAGATCGCCCTCATCCGCTTCGGTCCGTCCGGCATCCGTGTCGAGCGCAGGAGCACGACGGGGATCATGCCGTCGGACATCGACGGG
>DASSIC010000495.1:0-2706 GCA_035692325.1 Gemmatimonadaceae bacterium
CCGGCGCGCTCTCCAGCAGGAAGGCGAACGGCCCTTCGCGCAGCTTCGCGAACGCCGTCACCGGCGTGTCGGTGTCGAGGAGCGTGTCGCGCCACACGGGAACGAGATGGTTGGCGCGCGCGAGAAGTCGGAAGTGGTCGAAGCTCATGGCGTGCTGTCGAGGAACCGAGCGTGCTTGTCCGGCGCCGGAACGTCGGCGACCTTTCGAGAATGTATCGCCTGTACGCCGCGGCATGCGCCGCTCTGCTCCTGCTCCCCACGGCCGGCCGACGCGCCGGGGCGCAGGGTTGGAACGATCCCCGCACCCGTGAGCTGGTCGAGCGGGCGACGGCACGACGGGTCGAGCAGCTCGCCGACACCGGTCTGCGAGACTACAAGGCGGTCGCCCACGGCTACGTGACCTTCCTCGCGCAGGTCGGAGAGGGGCTCGCCGAGCCGCCGAAGGTGGTCAAGGCCGACGAGCTGGTGAACGAGATCTTCTGGAAGGCGCCGAACCTGAGCAAGCAGCGCATCGTCGGCCGACGCGACACGCTGCTCCTGCCCACGGACATCAACTATCACCGCGACCACCTCGGCATCGTCCAGAACAACTTTCCGGCGATCATCCGCCTCGGCGAGGGGGACGAGGTGCGTGACGTGCCGCACCCCCTCTCCACACAGGGGCTCGCCGCGTACGACTTCGCGATCAGCGACTCGCTTCCCCTCACCCTCCCCGGCCGCACGATCACGCTGCTCGAGGTGAAGGTCCGACCACGCGACGATCGGCAGCCGCGCATCATCGGCGCGGTGTTCATCGATCGCGACGATGCGCAGGTGGTGCGCATGGCGTTCAACTTCACGCGCGCCGCCTTCCTCGATCCCGCGCTGGAAGACCTGTTCGTCGTGATCGAGAACGGGTTGATCGGCGGGCGCTTCTGGCTGCCGCGCAAGCAGGAGATCGAGATCCGGCGCGGCGGCACCTGGCTCGACTTTCCCGTACGAGGCATCATCCGCGGCCGCTGGGAGATCTCCGACTACCAGGTCAACACGGGCCTGTCATACGGGCTTTTCTCCGGACCCGAGATCGTGACGGCACCGCCCTCGGTGCGCGACACGATGAAGTTCGCCGGCAACGTGCTCGATTCCCTTCCGCCCGACGTGCGCGCCGTCACGGACGCCGAGATTCGTGCCGTGCAGCAGGAGGCGCGCGCGCTCGTGCGCGCGCAGGCGCTCCAGCGTCCGCAGACGCTCGTGCTGTCCGCGCTCGGGCTCTCCGACTTCGTACGGTTCGACCGCGCCGAGGGGCTCGCGCTGGGCGGCGGTGTGGCGACGCGCTTCGGTCGCGGCTTCGACGTGCAGCTCCGTGCTCGGTATGGCGTGGACGACCGCGCCGTGAAGGGGAGCGCCGCCGCCGGCTGGCGCTCGCCGAGCGTGGGCCTGCGGCTGTTCGGGCTGCGCGACTTCCGCGAGGCGGGTGACATCCAGGAGCGCTCGCGCCTGCTCAACTCGATCGCGGCGCAGGAGTTCGGCGCGGATGCGACGGATCCCTATCACGTCGAAGGGGCGGGGATCGGCTTCGATGCGTTCGACGTGCGTGGCATGCGGCTTCGTCTCGACGCGACGGTCGAGCGGCAGCGCGCGTTGGAGATCCGCGCCACGCCGGCGGAGGGGAGCTTCCCGCGCATCCTCCCGGCGACGCCACTTCGCGCGTCGCGTCTGGCGCTCACCGCGGAGCGCGCCACCGCGCTCTCCTTCTTCGGCACCGAGGTGCGCGCGACTGGTGAACTGCGCCTCAGCCGGCTCAGCACCGATGACGCAGCGCTTCCCTTCGCCACGACGAACGTGGCGCGTGCATTCGTGTCGGTCGGCGTCGACCGTCCAATCGGCCGGCAGCGCCTGGTGCTGCAGACGTACGGTGGGGCAGTGGGCGCCAACGGTGTGATCCCGCCGCAGGAGTGGCTCTGGTTCGGCGGCCCACTCAGCGCACCGGGCTACGACTATCACGAGCTCGGCGCGTTAACTGGCGTCTCGCAGCGGGTCGAGTGGCGCACGCCGATCCCCGCGCCGGCCGTGCCGCTCGGACGGTTCGGCAAGATTCCCGGCGAGGCGACGCTCGCCCCCTTCGTGCAAGGGACGTTCGTGCGCCGCGCGCTCGCGAGCGACGTCGCGCATCCCACCGGCGTGTATCCGAGCGCGGGCGTGGCGTTGATGCCCTTCTTCGACATGCTGCGCGTGCAGGTCGCGCGCGGGCTGCGCAAGGGCGGATGGACGGTCAACGTCGACGTGGCCCGCGACTTCTGGGGAATCCTGTAACGGCGGTTTGTTCACGCCGGTAGTGCGCGGCGCAATCGCCCGATGCGGGGTAATTCGGTGGCGGTGCATCGACAGCAGCGCCGTAGTGTCCGCGCATGCTCGCCGCCCTGCCCGCCGATTTCACGCGCGTGGATCCCCGCGCGGTCGCCCTGCTCGCCGAACGCTGGGCGCGCCGGCACGGCGTCCTGCCGTTGCGGCTCGACGCTGACGGACTCCTCGTCGCCACCAGCGACCCGCTCGATCTCGACGCCGAGCGGGCCGTAGCGTTCGCCACCGGGCATCGCGTGCGGTGGGTCGTCGCCGCGCCGGAGGAGATCGCCGAGCAGATCGAGCGTTGGTATGGCGACCCGCACGGTGGCAGCCGTCGCGAGATGCAGCGGCCGCCGGTCGAGGTGGAGCACCTCGCGTTCGGCG
>DASSIC010000496.1:0-2985 GCA_035692325.1 Gemmatimonadaceae bacterium
GACTCGATCTGCGGCTCGGCGCGCCGGTGCCGGAGCGCGTCGCGCAGGCGGAGGGGTGCGAGCCCGTCGTGCGCGCGCGCATCTCCACGCGCGGCGCGCTCGACCCGCTGGCGGAATACGTCGAGCAGCGGCGCAGCTATCGCGGCAAGTTCTCCCGCCGCGGCGCCCGCGAGCTCAACGCGGCGCGATCGCTCGCGGCAGCCGACGTCCACGTCATCGACGACGCCCTCGACATCCGGCTGTCGAGCAAGTCGCACGACGCGGCGACCTGGCGCTTCGAGTCGCGTCCCGAATATCACGCCGAGCTGTGGTCGTGGCTGCGACTCTCGCACCGCGATCCGAATTGGCACCGCGATGGACTGAACGCCGAGTGCCTCGCCCTCTCGGCCGCCGAGCGCATGGCGGCGATGGTGCTGCTGCGACCGCCGGTGTTCACGGGACTGGGAGCGGTTCGCGTCGCACGGCATCTGATCAGCGAGGCGTCGCAGGTACGGAGCGCGATCGCCCTGCTGCTCTTCATGCCCCTGCGCACCGATTCGGCATTCGACGTCGGACGTCGCTTTTATCGCTTGTGGCTCGAGATCACCGCCGCGGGGCTGCACGCCGCCCCGATGTCCGCCAGCGCCGACGACCCGATCACGCGCGCGCAGTACGATGCACTGGTGCCGACGGATCGGCGTCTCGCGAACGTGCTTCGCGTGGGGCATGCGCCAGGCGATCGGGTGGCGGAGAGCTATCGGCTGCCGGTGGGGGAATTGCTGGTATAGCTGTCGGGGCTGGGGCCTGCCAGTCCAGGACAACAACCCAGCGGGACGAGTCAAGCGGTGAAGGGTGGCCGACCGAGGCGCGTTATCGAGTCAACCCCGTTAACGCCGTTGACTCTTCACGCCCTCCCGTCGTCCACGCCTCTCTCGATTCACCTGTTGACCCTTCCCGCCGTCAGCAGTGAGCTAATTCGTCGCGGTGTGCTGCGTATCCCACCACATCTCCACTTCCTTCCGCACGCTTTCGTGCGTGTCGTTCGCTCCCGCCTCGAACGACCACACCGGGCGACCCGCCACGGTAACCACCCATTGCTTGGCACTGCGCCCGTCGGGCGCGTCCCAGTCCAGGAGTACGCACTTGAACGAGCGCTGGGCGTACTCGAAGGTGACGAGAAAGACGGGAGGCGTCATGGTGCAGGCGTGGGGTTGCATTGATTCTTGGGGCGACGCCCACCCAACGCAAGCCACGCGCCCGTCAGTCCAGGGGGATCCCCAGCTGCCGGCAGGCGGCGACGACGGCCGCATGATCGCGCGTCAGCACCTCGGGCGAGCCGATCGACAGCCGCTCCATCGGCGCGCCTGACAGGAAGAGCACGACGCCGTGCCAGTCGCCGGTGAGCCGGGACCACCAGCGTAGCCCCGTTGCACCGCCGTCGCGGAGGCGCGTGGCGATCTCGCGCGTGCGGGCGCGGTCGTCGCTCGCGACGTCGCTCGGGTGGAGCGACAGCGCGAGCAGCCGCGACGGATCGTCCAGATCCACGATGCCCCGCGCGATCTCGTCCGGCACGTCGATCCGCACGAGCGCCAGCGGATGGCCGAACCGCCGCAGCGCGCTGTCGCGGAGCGGTCGACCGCGGAAGCCCTGAAGCACTTCGCCGACGGCGTGGTCGGGCGTCTCGCCGAGGTAGAGCACGGGCCCGTCGGCGAGATCGAACCGGCCGCTCCCTTGCTGCGGCGGCACGTACTCAGGCGAGAACGGCGCACCACTCGGCGCACGCTGGTCCCACGGAAAGACGCGATGCAGCGCGCGGGTCAAGCGAAGGCGCCGCTCTTCTCCGCCTCGATCGCGGCGATCACCTCGCTCAGCCGCCCGGTGCGCAGCACGTCGAGCGGCGTGCGGTTCCCGAGATGCGCGTTGCTGCCGCGCAGCCAGTCGGGAATCGCGTCGTCGTCGAGGAATCCGCGGAGCTGGGTGACCGTCGCGCCCACGGCGTCCAGCAGCGCCGCGGTGTCGGCCTCGAGGTTCTTCCCCTGCTTGAACCGCGTCACGCGGCTGCGGTCGATCCCGGCGAAGTCGGCGATCGCGGCGTCGGAGGGAAAGGCGCTGCGCACGAGGAAATAGGTCGCGCCGCGGAGCACGCCGCGCGCCTCTTCGTCCGCCGAAACCGGCGCCGTCTTCGCTGAAATGTTGTGCCGCCGTGCCATCGGGACCTCGCGTTTGGCTGCGCAACAAATATGTTGCGCAGACGCGCCCTTGGCAAGGTGCCGAGGCTCGCGCGCGGCGATGGGCGTCGCCAGAATGACATGAACGACCAGGAGCCCGGATGTCGCGAAGAATGAGATACTCTCTTTCGATTGCCATGGCCATGGCCTCTGTCCTCGCCACTACTCTCGGCGCGCAGGCGCGGAGCCATCGTCGCGCGGCGGGTCCGTCGCTGCGCGATACCGTCGGCGTGCTGCTGGCCATCGCGGAGCGGGGCGACGTCAATCTCCGCCGTGCGCCGCGTCTCGTGCCGGCGATCAACTGCCTGTTCGAGCACGTCAGCTGCCGCGGGGCGGGGCAGTGGGACGCCGACACCGTACGCGCGCATGCACTCCTGGACAGCGTGCGCGCCATCGTGATGACGCGTAACTCGATCACCGCCGACTCGGTCGCTGCGGATTCCGTCCTGTTCCAGCGGATCGAGCTCACCGCGCCCATCTTCTACGGAGCGAGGCGCGACAGCGCGCGGATCGAGGTCGGCGCGCGGGCGCGTCTTCGCCGCGGACCGAGAGGATTCTTCGCGTCAGACGCCCATGTCACCCTCGTACGCGATCCGGCGACTCGGCGCTGGAGCATCGTGGAGTGGTTCACCCATCGCATCACCTGACCCCCGACCACGCACCGTGCCCCGCACCCCTCCTTCCGCCCGTCGGCTCGCGCGACACCTCGCTCGCCAGGTCGTCTATGCCTCGCTGCTCATGTCCGCATCGCTGCTGCTCGGCATGGCGGGCTACCACT
>DASSIC010000497.1:0-20857 GCA_035692325.1 Gemmatimonadaceae bacterium
GGTTCGTACTGACCCTGCTTGAGGATCTCGATCAAGCGGCTGCCGCGATTGAGCTGGCGTTGCGTCGCGGCGTCGAGGTCGGAGCCGAACTGGGCGAACGCCTCGAGCTCGCGGAACTGGGCCAGCGAGAGCCGGAGCGGCCCCGCCACCTGCTTCATCGCCTTGATCTGCGCGTTGCCGCCCACCCGGCTCACCGAGATGCCGACGTTGACCGCCGGGCGGACGCCGGCGTAGAACAGGTCGGCCTCGAGGAAGATCTGACCGTCGGTGATCGAGATGACGTTCGTCGGGATGTAGGCCGAGACGTCGCCGGCCTGCGTCTCGATGATCGGAAGCGCGGTGAGCGAGCCGCCGGGCTTCAGGATGTTCACGCCGTCCACGACCTTCGGATCTTCCGACAGCTTCGCCGCGCGCTCCAGGAGGCGCGAGTGGAGATAGAACACGTCGCCCGGGAACGCCTCGCGGCCCGGCGGGCGGCGCAGCACGAGTGACAGCTGGCGGTACGCGGCGGCCTGCTTGGACAGGTCGTCATAGACGCACAGCGTGGGCTGGCCCTCGTTGTACATGAAGTACTCGGCCATCGCGCAACCGGAGTACGGGGCGATGTACTGCATCGGCGCCGGATCGGAGGCCGACGCGACGACGACGATGGTGTACTCCATCGCGCCGGCTTCCTTGAGCCGCGCGACGACCGACGCCACCGTGGACGCCTTCTGGCCGATGGCGACGTAGACGCAGATGACGCCCTGGCCCTTCTGGTTGATGATCGTGTCGACGGCGATGGCCGTTTTGCCGGTGCCACGGTCGCCGATGATCAGCTCGCGCTGGCCGCGACCGATCGGGATCATCGCGTCGATCGACTTGATGCCGGTCTGGAGCGGCTCCTTCACCGGCTGGCGGACGATGATGCCCGGCGCCTCGCTCTCCACCTTGCGGGTGGCGGTCGCATGAATGTCGCCGTTGCCGTCGATCGGGCGGCCGAGCGCATCGACGACGCGTCCGACGAGGGCGGGACCGACCGGGACCTCGAGCACGCGACCGGTGCGGCGAACCTCGTCGCCCTCCTTGAGCTGGAGGTAGTCGCCGAGAATGACCGCGCCGATGTTGTCCTCTTCGAGGTTGAGCGCGAGGGCGGTGATGGTGGCGCCGGTCTCGCTCGAGTGAACCTCGAGCATCTCGCCCGCCATGGCCTTGCCCAGGCCATAGATGCGCGCGATCCCGTCCTTCACCTCGAGGACCGAACCGACCTCCTCGACGTCGAGCTCGTGGAGGTCAGCGGCTTCGATCTCCTTGAGGAGGATGTCCTTGATCTCGCCGGGGCGGAGCGTGGTATCGGATGCCATACGAAAGGATTTGGAGAGGACGGACGCGTGCCATGGGCAGCTTGTGAAATTTATCACAAGCCGGTGGGAGAAGCAACTGGGCGGTCCGTCGCTTCCCCAGCCTGAGAACACAAAACCCTACGGCCCCAAATGGAAAGGGGCGGCCCCCGCACCAGGCGCGCCGGCCCACTTTCGACCCGTCGCGGGACCGTTCGGTGCCGACGTCCGGCGCCCCCCGGCTACCCTGCGCTCATGTCCTCCGGCATACGCGAGCTTCGAGTCTGGCAGGAGGCGGTGGCGCTCGCCGGCGACGTCGTCCGGGCCGCTCGCCAGGGGATGCGCCGCGAGACCAAGAGCGTGTCCGAAGCGGTCATGTGCACCGCGCTCTCGATCGCGACCCATGTGGCCGACGGCTACGCTCGCTCGGCGCCGACGGAGCAGCGTGATTCGTACCTCGCCGCCAAACGCGCCCTGCTCCGACTCGAGACCGAGCTCGCCGTGGCCAAACACGCCGATCTGCTTCAGGCCGGATCCTTCGCCGAACTGACGACGAGGTCGGGACAGGTCGCTCGCCTGCTCACCGGCTATCTCGTGTTCCTCGATCGGCAGCTGTCGGAGGAGAACCGGAGCATACTCCCCCGAACCGCGGAGGTCGCGCCTGCCGCTAGCCTCGGCTCCGCCCGTGCCCCTTCGTGAAACGATCGACCAGATCCACGGCACGAAGGCGCGCCAGCGAAGCCGGTCTGGTACCGACCACGCGTTGCGCGGTGCTCGACAGGTGTGAGGAGCTCGCGAAGTCGAGCACCGCCGCCACATCGCGCACATCGTAGCCGGGGTTCTTGGACAGCTCCGCCGCGGCAATGAGGCGCACGAGATCGATCACGCGCTTCAGGTTCGGTGCTCCATCGGCTGCAAAGGTGCGGCTGAGATGCTCGCGCGTGACGCCGAGGACGTCGGCGAGGAGCTGTGTGCGGACGGGTCGACCCGACCATGCCACGATGGCGCGCCAGGCGCCCTGCTGCAGAGGCGTGTCCAGCTCGAGCGCGTCGGGCGGCACGTCCAACGCCGCGGCGAATCGGCTCGAGAAGGCATGACGCAGCACCATGTCGCGACAGACCGCATCGTCGATGGCTTCGACGACCACGTCGGCGAACTCCAACACGACGCTTTGTGCGAGGGCCGGCGCTTCGGACGCGCGCAACGCACACAGGCCGAAGAACGGCACGCTCGGAAACTCCCTCGCCAACGCCGCGGCGCGCCAGGTATCGTCGCTGGCCGAGGCGAGATCGACGATCGCGGCGTCGACGAGCGATGTGCGGAAGCTCGCGTCCAGCTCCTCCGCAGTGCGAGTGAGCACCAGTCGAGCGCGCCGCCGAGGGAAAGCGCTGCGCAGCAGGGCACGCGCCCGCTCCCGCGTCGTGTGCGCGACGACGAGTGGGAGAGGGGTGGACCCGCGCGGGGTCGGCGCCGACGACGCGAGGCGCGAGGTGGGGTGAGCGCTCACGATTCCTCCCTGGCGGAGGACTCGCGACCGTCGAAGCTGAGATCGAGCTGCTCGCGCGCCGGCTCGGGCGACGGCGTCGGTGCCGGCCCGCGCGTGCCGGAGATCATTTCGAAGGCGTGGCGCAGCACCTCACGCGCGTTCCCATACGAGACGGCCTCCATCGCTTCGCCGTACGGAACCCAACGGCACGCCGTGATCCCCTCGGCACGCTGCGGCGCGGTTTCGGCCTGCGTCGTCTCCATGAGGAAGAAGTGGCAAACCTTGTGGATGAGACGGCCGCGGAAGCGGAAGTACCAGTCGATGGTGTCGATGGCGCCTCGCAGCTCCAGCTCGGCGAGTCCCGTCTCCTCGCGCACTTCACGCAGCGCGGCATCCTCGGCCCGCTCGGCCGGCTCCAGATGACCCTTCGGGAAGCCCCAGTTCGCGTAGCTGTCGCGAATGAGCAGGAAGAGGGGCGCGCCGTCGTCGATGCGATAGACGACGCCGCCAGCCGACGTTTCGCGCTGAGCCCGTGCCCGCGTCATCGAGGGGACGTCGTCAGACGCTGAGGACGCTCGTGTCGCCGTGCACGATGCCGTTCTCCACGGTGGGGCGCCCCTCGACGAACTGCCGCACCACGGGATCGTCGGTCTGCTTGATCTCGTCGATCGTTCCTTCCCATCGCACCCGCCCGTGATAGAGCATCGCGATGCGCGTCCCGACGGTGAAGGCGCTGCGCATGTCGTGGGTGATCACGACCCCCGTCACGTTGAGCTTTTCGCGCATGCGGACCATCAGCTGGTCGATCACCGCGCTCGTCACGGGATCGAGCCCGGTGGTCGGCTCATCGTACAGGATGTACTTGGGACGCAGTGCGATGGCGCGCGCGATACCGACGCGTTTGCGCATCCCACCCGACAGCTCGGCGGGAAAGCGCTCGCGCACCCCCGGGAGATCCACCAGGTCGAGCGCTTCCTCGATGCGCTGCTCGATCTCGGCATCGGTCAGCTCTCCCTGCTTGCGCAGCCCCATCGCCACGTTCTCGCCGATGCTGTACGAATCGAAGAGCGCCGCGAACTGGAAGACGTATCCGATGCGCGAGCGCAGCGCGTACAGCTCGCGACGCGACAGCTCGGGGACGTTGAGTCCGTCCACCCAGACCTCTCCGAGGTCCGGCTCGAGCAGGCCAACGATGTGCTTGATCGCCACCGATTTGCCCGTGCCGGAATAGCCGATGATGACCATCGTCTCGCCGTCGGGCACGTCGAGGGTGAAGCCGTCGAGGACGCGCTTCGGCCCGAAGGCCTTGTGGACGTTCTTGAGCTGGATCAAGAGACTGGTGAACCGTGAACCGTGAACGGTGAACCGTGAACGGTGACGACCTCGCGCCGCCGACAGCACAAACGTGATACGGGGGCCTTGGGCGTGCCAGTCTTGCGAAGTGCGAGCGACGTCCTCCGCAAAAAGAAGACGGGGCGGCCAGAGGCCGCCCCGCTGTCCTTGTCGTTACGGTTCACCGATCACGGTTCACCGTTCACGAAGCGTTACGCGGCGAAGCTTCCCAGGGCCCGACCGACGTCGCCCTCGCGCAGCCGCTTGAGTGCGCGGTCGCGGAGCTGGCGGACGCGCTCGCGCGTGACGCCAAGCATCGAGCCGATCTCCTCGAGCGTGTGCTCTCGACCACCTTCGAGCCCGAAGTACAGACGCAGCACCTTCGCGTCGCGCGGCGGCAGGGTGGAGAGCGCCTGTTCGATCTCGTCGGTGAGGAAGCGGTTCATCGCCTCCTCCTCGGTGTCGGGCATCTCGTCGGCGACGAAGCGCTCGATCAGCGAGCGATCCCCTTCGGGATCCATCGGCGCGTCGAGGCGCACGTCGCTGGTGTTGAGCGCGGCGAGAGACTGCACGACGTCCACCGAGAGCCCCGTGAGCTGGCTCAGCTCTTCGGGACTCGGCTCGCGGTTGAGCTTCTGCCGCAGGATCTCGCTCGCCTTGATGATGCGAGAAAGGTCCGCCGTGCGATTGAGGGGCACGCGGACCGTCCGACCCTGACGCGCGAGCGCCGAGAGAATGGCCTGACGAATCCACCAGACGGCGTACGAGATGAACTTGACGCCCTGATCCGGATCGAACTTTCGCGCCGCGGTGAGGAGACCGACGTTGCCTTCACCGATGAGATCGATGAGCGGCAGGCCGCGGTTCTGGTACTTCTTGGCGACGGAGATGACGAAGCGCAGGTTGCGCTTCACGAGCTCCTGGAGCGCATCCTGGTCACCGGCACGGATCTTCTTGGCGAGATCGATCTCTTCGGTTCCCTTGAGGAGCGGATACGTGGAGACCTCGTACAGGTACTGGTCGAGAATGTCGCGCTCGGGCTCGTTGGGGGCGATCCCCGCGGGCGCGGCGCGACGACGACGTACCGGCTTCTTGACTTCGGTCATGAGTGCCTCGAACCAATCCTACGCGTGAGAGTAGGCATCTATGAGCTGCGGGGCCGATTGTACTCGTCCAGCGTCCGTCGCCTTGACGGACCGTCCGTGGCATCGCGTGGCTACTGTGAATAGTGTCGGCCGCGCGCGCCGATTCCGTACAGCGCGGATCGAGCCGAGTGCAGCGCTCGGGACCGCCGGTCCCGAGGCCGTGCAAATTACCGGCCTAATACGATTCCGCCAGCCCTGTTTTCTTGACATCACATATACCCCGGGCTATGTTTCGCGGTTCCTGCCGGGAACGTTCGTCGTGTAGGCGACCGGGCTGAGCGTGTTTTCGAGCCGGTTGCAATCTGGTCGGTGGTCACGATCAGACAGACGATCTTTCGGTGGGCCCCGGGGGTGTAGCTCAGTTGGGAGAGCGCTTGAATGGCATTCAAGAGGTCAGGGGTTCGATTCCCCTCACCTCCACTGGGCCGGCGGTAAGCAGGTGTTTCACATCGGCGCGATGCGTCGCCGCGGCGCAGTCCAGCGTCGTGAGCCAGGCGGATTGCTGTGCGGGAATAGCTCAGTTGGTAGAGCACAACCTTGCCAAGGTTGGGGTCGCGGGTTCGAGTCCCGTTTCCCGCTCTGTTGCTACAACACGAAGGTCGCGCGCGGTGGCTTTGTTCCCACCCGTGAGTTGGGCGGTTAGCTCAGTTGGTTAGAGCGCCACGTTGACATCGTGGAGGTCACAAGTTCGAGTCTTGTACCGCCCATTCCGTTTCGCCCTCGGCCTCGCGCCGAGGGCTTTTTTTTGTGTGGACACAGTGTGGCGGCGAACGCGTCACGGGTTGACTGCGCTCTGTGTTTCGTCTATTATCCGCGTCTGCATTCGGCCAGCTCGACCGGTCGGTGCATCGTCGGAATCGAGGGCGCCCGTAGCTCAATTGGATAGAGCATCTGACTACGGATCAGAAGGTTGGGGATTCGAGTTCCTCCGGGCGCATCGGCGATGCAAGTGTTACGGCAGGTGGTTCGGCGGGGCGTAGCGTAGCCCGGTAGCGCGCCTGCTTCGGGAGCAGGAGGTCGCTGGTTCAAATCCAGTCGCCCCGACCATCAAGACAGTTTCGACGGCACGGCCGCGTCTCGCGAGAGATGCGGCCGTGCGTCTTTTGTATCGGAGCTGATCGGCGGACTTATGCTGCCCGCAGCAGGGCGTGCCGCCGCGCCGCGATCAATCCGGCCGCGCTCGCCAAGGTCGCTTCGTCTCGCACCAGCGAGATGCGAAAGAACCCGCGCCCACCATCTCCAAATGCCACCCCTGGTGTGACGACCACGCCATCGTGGTCGATCAGGGCGCGCACCCAGGCCCAGTCATCCACCCCATCCGGCACGGGCAGCCACAGGTACATGGTCGCGTCGGGGACACGGATGTCCCAACCGGCAGCGCGAAAGGCGGCGACCATCGCATCGCGCCGCGATCGGTACGCGGCCACGGTGGGAGGCACTAGCTCGGCGTGGTGATCGAGGGCGTAGGCGGCGGCCAGCTGCGCGGCCGTCGGTGTGCCATAGCCCACGTTCGTGCGGTACGCAGCCAGTGCCTCGATGCCCGCGGCATTGCCCACGACGAAGCCGATGCGCAGCCCCGCCATGCTGAACGTCTTCGAGCACGAATGGAACTCGAGCGTCACCTCACGATGGGGGTCGCACTCCAGGGCGCTCGGTGCCGGCGTGCCGCCGAACGTCAGCTCGCTGTAGGCGAGGTCGCTCACGAGCAATACGTCATGACGCCGCGCGAACTCCACGGCGCGCACGTAGAAGTCGCGCTCCACACGTGCGCCGGTCGGATTGTTCGGATAGTTGACGATGACGATGCGCGCACGATCGGCCACGGCCGCGGGAATCGCATCGAGATCCATCACGAAGCCGCGGTCGGCACGCATCGGAATCCAGTGCACCTCGGCGCCGACCAGCCAGGTCGCGCGCGCGTACACCGGATAGTAGATCTCCGGCACGAGCACGACGTCCCCCGGCCCGCAGAGGGCCGCGATGATCTCGGCGATCCCCTCCTTGGCGCCGCTCAGCGCCAACGATTCGCGCGGTGCATCGACCGAGACGCCGAAACGGTCGCGCATGTAGCGTCCGATCGCGTCGAAGTAGCGCGGCGCGCCGCGGAATGGGGGATAGGTCTGGATGCCCGGCTCCCGCAGCGCGGCGCTGAAGGCCTCGATGATTCCCGGCGCCATGGGCAGGTCTGGGCTGCCGATGCCGAGATCGACGAGAGATGCGCCGCGCGAGCGTGCCGCCTCCTTGAGGCGATCCAGCTCGGCGAATACGTAGGGCGGAAGGCTCCGCAGCGTGGCGGTCTGTACGAGAGTCACGTCGAATCGTCGGTACGAGAGAGCGAAAGGTCGGAGCTCGTCACAGTTGCACCTCCCGCGCCGCACGCAGATGATGACGTCCGCTACTGCTGTGCCTGGAAGATGCTCGCGACGACCGACGGGTCGCTCGAGCGGGTGAGAGCAAGAGTGAGCAGCACGCGCGCCTTCTGCGGATTGAGATCGCCGGAGCCCACCATTCCGTCGTCGCGCATCACCGGTACGCGACCGGACCCTGTGCGCGTGCTCACCACCACGGCGACGCCCCTGGCGCGCGCCCGCACGAGTGCCTCCGTCTGCGCAGCGGTCAGCCCGCCACGGCCGACTCCCGCCATGACGATCCCCTTCCCCCCCGCTGCGACGACGGCGTCGATCAGGACGCCGTCCGCTCCGCCGTAGCTGTACACCACGTCGACACGCGGCAGCTCGCGCACGGTGGTCAGGTCGAAAGCCGGTGCCGATCGAGCTGGCGACGGCTGCCGATAGAACAGCCCGTCCGCGTCGACGATCGCGATGGGCGCGCGCTCGGGCGCCTGAAAGGTCTCGACACGCGTGCTGTTGGTTTTAGTGACATCGCGGGCCGCGAACAGCTTGTCGTCCATCAACACCATCGCGCCGCGGCCGCGAGCACGCGGGTCAACCGCTGCGCGCGTCGCACTCGTCAGGTTGGCCGGCCCGTCGGCACCCGCCATGTCGGATGGGCGCATCGAGCCCGTGACGATCACCGGCCGATCACCGGGGAGGGTGAGATCGAGGAAGTAGGCCGTCTCCTCCATCGTGTCCGTACCGTGCGTGACGATGATCCCGGAGAGCTCGGGTCGCGTGCGCAGCAGCTCGGCGATGTGTCGTGACAGCTCGAGCCAACGCGCTGGACCGATCGACCCCGACGGCACGTTCCACAGCTGTTCGCTCGTCACGGCGGCGACGCTGTCGAGACCAGGCACCTTGACGATCTGGTCGATCGGGACGCGTGTCGCGTTTCCGGTCCAGTAGCCACCGGCAGAACCAATCGTGCCGCCCGTGCCGATGACGAGGACCTGCGGGCGCGTCGGCTGTGCATGCGCCGGCACGGCGAACGTCAGGACGATGAGCAGCAGTGACGAGAACCGGAAGCATCGCATGCGCCAATCCTACGGCGTGGGAGTGCGCGCGACCAGTCAGGGCGGACGTGTCGAGCCTGCAGGCGTCAGGGTGTCATCGGAATCGGCGTGCCTTTCGGAGCATCGCCCCGCACCGGCGGCGGCGCCGCGCCGCGCGCGAGGAAGAGATCCAGCGTGCGCGTGGCTTCAGCGACGTCCACCCCCTCGCGACGAATGCGCTCGGCCTCGGCGGGCAGCCCGCGGCGCTCGAGCGCTTCGCCGAGGAGCAATGCCGTGCCGACGTAGGTCGTCGCGATGCTGACTGACGGACGGTCCACCCAATCGCCGCGCGTGATGATCGCCTTCGGCGCGCCGAACCCCTTCCACAGCGCGAGCGAGCGCGGGAGATCGACGTGACCGATGCCGGGGATCGGGATGGTGTCGGCATTCGACGTGACCGGAGCGCCCTGGATCTTGGTCGCCAGGCCTTGCACGAGCGCGTATGGCTCGAGCCCGAGTGCCTGCACGTAGCCGCCCGTGGTGCGGGAGATGTACAGGGGTCGAATGCCGAGATTCTCCTTGAGCAGCTCCAGCACGATGAGATCGGAGCGGATCGGCACACCGTACTCCAGCCGACGCGGATCCACGACGGCGCGAATGCCGCCGTGCTGGAAGAGCTGGGGCTCGTGCACCTCCACGTACTGGGGAATCGCGTCGAGCTGCGCGGTGGACAGGGTGAGAATGGGTTGCGCCGGGAGGCGCCAGGTGCGATCCCGGTACACAGCCGGCCCACGGGCCGCGTCGTATGCCTCGATCGGTCGGCGCACGAGACCACGCGGATACCAGTCGGTGTTCAGCAACGAGGTGACGGCCACGGTCACGTCGCGGCGCACTCCCTCGACCTCCTGCGCGTACCACAGCGGAAAGGTGTCGTTGTCACCGAGAGTGATGAGAATGCCGTACGGTTCGATGGAGTTGAGCAGGTCGTGCGCCCATTCGCGGGTCGCCGTCTCGCCCGCACGCGACGCCTGTCGCCAGTTGCCGATGAGCGGCATGGCGCCGAGCAGCAAGACGGGGGCGCTCATGACCCAGCGTCGTACGCTTCCGACCTGCACACGCTCGGCGAGCGTGCGCCACAGCGCCGCGAGACCGAGCGCCGCCCATACGCTCCAGGCGGAGTAGCTCCACAGATAGAAGTAGTCGCGGTCGCGGACTTCACGTTCGACACCCGCGAGATCCGGATCCTGCGAGGCGCCGTACTTGAAGTTCATGTAGTAGACGAGCACGAGCGTGACCGTGAACACCAGCGGACCGAAGAACCAGAAGGAGGCACGGTCGTGGCGCCAGTGCACGACGCCACCTGCAACTCCAAGGGCGAAGAACAGCAGTGCGAGCGCTGCCTGCATCCCTTGTTGGTCGCCGTGCACATCGCGGAGCCACTGCCACTTGAAGTACAGCCACCACATGCCGAGCTGCGCCGAGAATGGTGCCTGGCGCACGCTCAGATCCGTTTTGCCGTATTGGTCGCGGTTGATGTTCGCCATCAGCCGCTGTGCCGTGGTCTTCGAGAAGGTGCAGGAGAAGCCGATCGAGGTGGCGCAGCCTGTCGGTTCACCTTCGTTCAGTGCGGGGTGGTGCGCGGCGCGAATCGGTTCCAGGGCGAAGGGCGTGAGGCCGAGCCCGAGCGCGAGCAGCGCCGCGCCAACCAGCCGCCACCGCAGCACCGTGCGCGGCCGGCGAGCGAGCACCGCGACTCCAACGGCCGGCGCGACGAGGAAGCCGGCCGGATGATTCGCGTATCCGAGGCCGATGAGGTACGCGATGAGCACGAGCAGCCGATCGGCGCGACGGCCGTCGGGATCGTCGCACCAGAGGACGGTGAGCCAGGAGACGATGGCGAAGAAGGCGAGGGAAACGGTGTACACCTTCTCGTTGACGACGCTCTGGTTCCACACCGTGAACGCCGTCGCGCTGAGCAGGGCCGCGAGCGACGCGCCGACGAGGCGGGGCCAGCGCAGCTCGAACCACTGGGCCAACACCCGTTCGGCCACCAGGAACCAGATGGCCGCCGCCATGGCGCTGCTCGCCGCTGCCAGCAGGTTGACCCGCACGGCGACACTGCCCAGCGGCAGCAGCGTCGCGACACGACCGAGCAGCACGAACAACGGATTGCCCGGCGGATGCGGAATGCCGAGCGTGTACGCCGCGGTGATGTACTCGCTGGCATCCCACATCGCGGTGGTCGGCGCGAGGGTGAGCACGTACAGTGCGAGCACGACGAGCCCTGCGACGCCAGCCGCAGCGTAGGACGGACGGGGAGTGTGATCGAGCGCGGGAGTGGAAGCCATCATGCCTCAGTCGGCGAGGAGAGCGAGCGGCACGAGCCCGACATAGCTCGCCACGAGGAGCACGGGAGCGATCGTCACGTCACCGCGCATCAGCGCAGCGTAGCCGAGCACCAACGCCGCAGCCGCAATGGAATACAGCGTGCGCGCGCGGCGCATGCGCAGCGGGGAAGCCGTTCTCACGATCGATCGGGAAGAAGAGAGGAGGAGCGAGCGCGGATCAGTTCGTCGCGCGTGCGACATTCAGCAGCGAGTAGACGCGCCCATCATCCATGCCACGCCGCTGCGCGGAGGGATCGGGGGCCCAGCGCGTTCCATCCACGACGAAGGCATAGCGATGCTGCCCGTCGCGGAGAGCGAGGGTGACGGACCAGTGCGACGTGCCGGGCTCGCGCACCAGCGGCGTCGCATCCGAGCGCCAGCCGTTGAAGTCACCGACCACGGCGACGCGGCGCGCCTCGGGATCAGCGAACATCAGCCGCACCAGCCGCAGGGTGTCTCGCAGCGTCGAGACGACGGTATCTCCGAGCACGACGCTACTGACACTCGCATCGGCCGACGCGGGCGCGGGGAGCAGTGCGGAGAGCGTCGTGACGGAACCGATGCCCGCCGCAAGTGCGAGACCGACGATCGAGTGGCGCGTGCCCCGACGGAGGTGGAAATCGTGCCGGCGAGGCGCGGCATGCGATGCCTCGCGCACGCGGGACATGATGCGCGCCTTGGCGCGTTCGTCCACGGGCAGATCGCGGTGAAGCGCCGCCGACACCGACCGCTCGAGCTCGAGATCAGACACTCGGAACCTCCCGCAGCAGGGCACGCAGCCGCGCGAACGCACGCTGTACCCGCATCTTGAGCGCCGATTCCCCGGCACCGGTGATCCTGGCCATCTCCTGGTACGTCAGGTCGTCCGCATACTTGAGCACGAGCGCCTCCCGCTGGTCCGCTGGTAGTCTCGCGAGCGCGTGCTCGAGCTCGGGCCATGGGCTCGCGCCCGTTCCATCGCCGGCGGTCCAGTCGACGTCGAGCGGATCGACGTCCGGAAACACCGCTTCGCGACGTCGCGTCCGCGCCAGCTGCGAACGACACTGATTGACGAGAATGCTGGTGAGCCAGGCGGAGAATCGCTCGCGATCCTCGTAGTCGCCGAGCGCATGGAAGGCGCGAAGGAAGGTCTCCTGAATGGCATCCTCGGCGTCCTCGCGGTTGCCCAGGATGCGCGCGGCGATCCGCACGCAGCGCGCATAGTGGCGGTCGACGAGGCGCGCGTACGCCTCGACGTCTCCGGACAGCACCCGCTGGATGATGGCGTGATCGCTCAGGTCTACCATGCTATCCCAGTCAACTACGCGAGCGCGACTTTTCGTCACTCGCGCGGTTCCGGCGCATGAACCGGCGGTCGATCATCGTCTTCAGCCGCCCCGCCCAGCGGGAATGCCGATGCGTGCCGCGCCACCGAAGGAGGGCTTTGCCCCCACCCGCATCGAGGAGGGTGAAGGAAGTACGCCGGGGCCGGAACTTCCCCGCTCTGCCCTTGCCGAGCGCGGACCGAAGACTCCGCTCCAGCGTGCGGGCCATGCGCGTCGCGTTCGATCCGGCGAGGCGCAGATCAGGAAGGTCCTTCACGCTGACGCAGTCGCCGGCTCCGAACACCGCGGACCCGTCCGCCGCGCGCAGGGTGCGATCGACGGTCAGCCGACCCCGCGCGTCCGTCGGCAGGCCACTTCGTCGGAAAAGCGACGGCGCACTCCTGTTCGCCGCCCACACGACCAGATCGGCGGGGATGGTCGCGCCATTGTCGAGGGTGACGCCGGACGCCGCAACCGCCGTGACGCGTCCACCCAACGCGACCGATACCTCACGCTGACGGAGCACCTGGAAGGCGAGCGCGCGCATCGGCGGCTCGTGTTCGGGCAGCACCTCCGCGCGCCCCTCGACGAGCGTGACGCTGCCCTGTGTCTTGGAGGTGAGCATGCGATGCCGCAGCGCGAGCGCGGTCTCCACCCCTTCGGTTCCACCACCCACGACAACGATGGCAGCCGGGCCGCCGGTCGCGAAAAGTTCATCGACACGCGCACGAAGCCTGGTGATGTTCGCCGCGGGATGGAGCGAGAGCGCATGCTCGCGCATTCCCGGTATGTCGCTGGCGCCGGATTCGCATTCGACGTCGAAGGAGCAGACGTCGAACGGGAGAGACTCACCGTTCGCCACGACAACACCTTGCGCGACGTCGGCCCGTTCGGCGTCGGCCTCGATCACTCGCGCATGCGCGCGCGCAGCGAGCGATGCGAGGGGAATGCGCAGCGCATCGGCGTCGTACCGCCCCTCGAGATAGCCCGCCAGCATCACGCGGTGGTGATAGGGCTGCGACGCCACCACCACGATCTCCACGTCGGCGATCGGGCGGCGCGCGAGCTCACGGAGCACGTGGAGGTGCGCGCGACCCGCACCGACGAGCAGGAGGCGACGCGGCGTCATCCGCCGAACACCGGCGCGTTGCCAGCTCGCAGCCATGCCGAGTAGCCGCCTTCGACGTTGACGACGTCGTCGAATCCGGCCGCACGCAACAGACTCGCTGCAACGGCGCTCCGCGACCCGCCCTGGCAGTGAACCGCGATGGATCCGAGCCCGCGCAGCTCGTCCAGGCGGGAGGCGAGCTCCGGGAGCGGGATGAGGCGCGCGCCCGGCAGGTGTCCCTCGTCCCATTCGCTGCGGTTGCGCACGTCGAGCAGGGTCACGCCACGACGCGCCTGGTCCTCCAGTGCAACGGCGGGCACCGATGGCAGTGTGGAGAGGACGGCGCCGTCATGCAGCGTCAGTCGCTCGGGCGCGAGCACGCCAAGCACGCGATCGATGCCGATGAGCTGGAGCTCCCGTACCGCCTGCTCGGCGGATGCACGCAGTGTCGGCGCTGCAACCACGACGATGTCGCGATCCGGCGGGACCACGGAGCCTGCCCAGGCGAGGAACGAGTTGCCGAGTGGCACGTTGAGCGCGCCGGGCAGGAAGCCGGCGGCGAATTCCTCCGCAGAGCGCACATCCACAGGGAGGGCGCCGTCGCGAAGGGCGCCGATCAGTGCGTCCGAGGGAACTGGCCGCGCGGATGCCGGGGCGAAGACGCCAACGGCGTTGAGTGCCTTCATGCGCGCGAAGTACGGCGGGGGCTCGGGCTGCCCCTCGAGGGCGCGACGAACGAACTCCTCCTCCGACATGTCCGCGAGCGCCCAGTTCGTGCGTCGCTCATAGCCGAGCGTGCTCTGCGGAACGGCACCGAGCGCCTTGCCGCACGCCGAGCCTGCGCCGTGCCCGGGCCAGATCTGGAGATAGTCGGGGAGCTGCGCGAGGCGTCGCAGCGACGCGTACAGCTGCCGCGCCGAGGCATCCATCGTCCCCTGCATGCCGGCAGCCCGCTCGAGCAGGTCCGGTCGGCCGACGTCGCCGACGAAGAGGAAATCGCCGGAGAGCATGCCCATCGGGAGCTCGTCCGCCGCCGTATCCGTGACGAGGAAGGCGATGTGCTCTGGCGTGTGCCCGGGAACGTGCATCACGTTCAGGACGACCTTTCCGAACCGGAGGCGGTCGCCGTCATGAAGCCACCGCGCACTGGGAAAGCTCGCGCGATGGTAGCCGGCGGGTCCCTGCCCTTCGCCGGAGAGCATGAGCGTCGCGCCCGTGGCGGCAGCGAGCGCCGGCGCTCCGGAGAGGAAGTCCGCGTGGAGGTGCGTCTCGGTCACCGCCGTGATGGTGACGCCTTCCTGCCGCGCGGCTTCGAGGTAGGGGGTGGGGTCGCGCAGTGGGTCGACGACGATCGCCTCCTTCGTGGCTTGGCAGGCCACCAGGTAGCCCGCCTGGGCGAGGCGATCGTGATAGAGGCGGCGAAGGAGCATCGAATGAAGCGGAAAGGAGCGGCGACTGGCGTGCGTTGCTTGTGAGCGACCGTCAGGCGGGTTAAACTATATGGTTCTTGTGGTGTTCATGCGACGGTTGCGCCGCCGCGGTCCCAGCAAGTCTGCGTGCGTAGCTCAGCTGGATAGAGCGCTTGCCTCCGGAGCAAGAGGTCGTGGGTTCGAATCCCGCCGCGCGCACTGGAGCTCCGTCCCGGGAGGATCATGCGCCTCGGCCAATGTGGGCCGGGGCGTGCTGACGTAAGGGTTGGTGCTGGTCCGTCCCTTGCTCAAGTCGGGGCTGCTGCTCCTCCGGACATCCTTCCCGCCTTTTCCGCCCCTCAACTCGCCCATGGCGCGTCGACTATCCTGGTCTGACGTTCGCGGCGGCCTCATCGCGTGCCTCGTGATCGCCGCCGTCGCGGTGGCGATCCTCAAGTTCATGCGCGTCGGCGCCCTGCACGGCGACACCTTCCCGCTGTACGCCATCGTCGGCGAGGCGCGGGGGGTCACGAAGGGATCCGAAGTCTGGCTGGGCGGGCAGAAGATCGGTCGAATCACCGACATCCAGTTCCGCTCGCCGGCATCCGCGGATTCGGTGAGTCGCCTGTTCATCGCGATGGAGGTGCTGGAGGAGCATCGCCACGCGCTGCGGCACGATGCGCTGGCCCAGATCCGTTCGGGTGGCACCATCGTCGGGCCGCCGGTCGTGTATCTGTCGCCCGGCACGCCGCGCGCCGCTCCGCTGCAGCCCGGTGACACCGTCCGTACGCTCGTGCAGTCCGACGTGGAGGATGCCACGACGCGGATGGGCGAGGCCGCCAAGCAGTTTCCCGTGATCATGGCGAACGTGCAGGTGCTGCGAGCGCAGCTCCAGTCGTCCCACGGTACTGCCGGGGCGTTTCTGAACGGCCCGGGAATGGGCGAGCTGGAGAAGGCTCGTATCCAGGCCACGCGACTGATGGGACACGTCACCGGAGGAGGGGGCTCGATCGGCCCGATCATGAACGGCGGACTCACCGGCCGTGCGGGTCGAGTGATGGCGCGTGTGGATTCCGTGCGTGCGCTGCTGTCGTCCAGGCGCACCTCGCTCGGGCGGTTCCGTCGGGACAGTACCCTCGCGGCCGAAGTGGACGACATTCGCAACGAGCTGACGCTCGTGCGCGCCAATCTCGACGAATCGCGAGGGACGATCGGGCGCGCGATGCACGACAGCGCCCTCACGAACACCCTCGGCCAGGCGCAGCAGGAGATGTCGCTGCTCTTCGCGGACATCAAGAAGCATCCACTCCGTTACCTCTCGGTCTCGTTCTGACCGGGTCTCGCCGCTCTTGACCCTGTTCCGGGTCGCTCCTAACCTTCCAACGCCGCACGGGATGTCCCGTCAGTCGCCGGCACACCGGCACGTCAACGTCCCCGCCGCCCGCCGATCGCCGCGCCGCGCCAGCGCCGATCGCCGCGCCCTCCTCTCGCGCACGACCCCACGTGAACATCGCTGAGCTCAAGCGGAAGTCGATGCCCGAGCTGCACGACATGGCCGACACCCTCGCCGTCGCCTCGAACGAGGCGATGGGTCGACAGGACCTCATCTTCAAGATCGAGCAGCGCCTGCTCGATCAGTCGGAAGCGCTCGTCGGTGAGGGTGTCCTCGAAGTGCTGCCCGAGGGCTACGGCTTCCTGCGCAGCCAGGACTGGAACTACCTCTACAGCCCCGACGACATCTACGTCTCGCCGTCGCAGATCAAGCGATTCGACCTGCGCACCGGCGACACCGTGGCCGGGCAGGTGCGTCCGCCGAAGGAGTGGGAGCGCTATCTCGCGCTGCTGAAGGTGGAGCGGGTGAATGGCGGCGAGCCGGAAGCCGCCAAGGCACGCATCGCCTTCGACAACCTGCGCCCGCGCTATCCCGACGGGCGCTTGCGGCTCGAGTCGAAGGACGGCGACCTGAGCATGCGGGTGATGGATCTCATCGCGCCGATCGGCAAGGGACAGCGCGGACTCATCGTCGCGCCACCACGCGCGGGCAAGACGATCCTGCTGCAGAAGATCGCCAACGCGATCTCCGAGAATCATCCCGAGGTGACGCTCATCGTGCTCCTGATCGACGAGCGGCCGGAGGAGGTGACGGACATGCAGCGCGAGGTGAAGGGCGAGGTGATCAGCTCCACGTTCGACGAGGACGCGACGCGCCATGTGCAGGTCGCCGACATGGTGATCGAGAAAGCGAAGCGGCTCGTGGAGTCGGGCCGGGACGTCGTCATTCTCCTCGACTCGATCACCCGGCTGGCGCGCGCGCACAACACGGTGATCCCGAGCGGCGGCAAGATCATGTCGGGCGGGCTGGACGCCAAGGCGATGGAGAAGCCGAAGAAGTTCTTCGGCGCGGCGCGCAACGTCGCCGACGGCGGCTCGCTGACGATCATCGCGACGGCGCTGGTGGAGACCGGGTCGCGCGCCGACGAGATGATCTTCGAGGAGTTCAAGGGCACGGGCAACATGGAGCTCGTGCTCGCGCGCGAGATCGCCGAGAAGCGGATCTACCCGGCGATCGACATCAACCGGTCCGGCACGCGCAAGGAAGAGCTGCTGTTCTCGCCCGAGGAGCTGAACCGGGTGACGCTCCTCCGCACCTTCCTCGCCGACATGCCGGAAGCCGAGGCGATCGAGTTCCTACTCAAGCAGATGTCGCGGTCCAAGAACAACCGCGAGTTCTTCGTGCAGATGCGCGAGGGGTGACGCAGATCACCATGATGCCGGCCGACCGTGGGCGTTGGCTCGCGATCGACTGGGGAGAGCGTCGGATCGGCCTGGCGATCAGCGATCCCACGGGCACGATCGCGAGCCCGGCGGGGGTGATCGAGCGGCGGATCGGGAAACGAGCCCCCGTGGCGGAGCTGGTCCGGCGGTCCGTGTCACTCGAAGCGCGCGGAATCGTCATGGGATTGCCGCTCGACGGCGAGGGGGAGGACACCGTGCGCTCGCTGGAGTGTCGCCGTGTGGCGGCGGAGCTGGCGCGGCGAACGACCCTTCCCGTCGCGCTGGTGGACGAGCGGTTCACGACCGCCGCGGCGCTGCGCGCGGTACGCGACATGGGTGGGAGCACGCGGGGTCGAATGGGTGACGTGGATGCCCTCGCCGCCACCGTGCTGCTTCAGCAGGCCCTGCGCATGCAGATCCTGCCCACCGTGGATCCCGATTCGGCTTCGCCAAACGATGAGACTTCGACTTCGACATAAAGCAAGAACCGTCGCCTGTGTCGCTGCGGTGCTGGCGCTGACGACGGCCTGTCGCGGCAGTGGATCGGGCGAGGCGCGTGTCGTCGTGCCGCGTGGGGCATCGCTCCGCGTCGCCGCCGATTCACTCGCGCATGCAGGCGTCGTTCAGAACGCGACGCTCTTCCGACTGTACGCGTCGCTGCGCGGAGGCGACCGTGCGATCCAGGCGGGCACCTACGTCTTCAAGCGCGGTGTCACGTGGGGCGAGGTGCTGGCGGATCTGCACGGCGGGAAGGGGCTCGTGCGCAGCATCACGATCCCGGAAGGATGGTCGCTCAGCCAGATCGTGCCGCAGCTCGCGCGCGTCCTGAGTGCCCCGGTGGATTCCGTGCAGGCGGCGGTGCGAGACACCGCGCTGCTGCACACGCTCGACGTGCCGACGCCGACGCTGGAGGGCTATCTCTTCCCGGACACCTACGTGTTCCCGGAGGGGACGACGCCGAGGCAGGCGGTGCGCGTGATGGTGGCGCGCTTCCAGAAGGTGTGGCAGCCGGAGTGGGACGCGCAGCTCCAGAAGCAGGCGATGAGCCGGAACGACGTCATGGCGCTGGCGGCCATCGTCGAGAAGGAGGCGCGTCGTCCCGAGGAGCGACCGGTGATCGCCGCGGTCTATCTCAACCGCTTGAAGACGGGAATGCGCCTCCAGGCGGATCCGACGGTGCAGTACGCGCTCGGCCAGCATGTCGCTCGCGTGCTGTACAAGCACCTCGAGATCGACTCGCCGTACAACACGTATCGCAACACGGGGCTCCCGCCGGGACCGATCGCGTCGCCCGGCAAGCCGGCGATCGTGGCGGCGCTGTATCCAGCCAGCGTGCCCTACCGATTCTTCGTGGCGTATCCCGACGGGCATCACGAGTTCACGACCACCTTCGCCCAGCACGGGGTGGCGGTGAAGAACGCGCGGCGGGAGTGGGATTCGGTGATCGCACTGCGCCGCGACTCGATGAAGGCCATGGTGCCGGCCACCGTGCTGCCGGGCGCGATGGCTGCGGCGCCACTCACGACGACGCCCAGGGTGACGGTGGCGGTGGCGACGAAGAAGCCGCCGGTGACGTCCGCGAAGAAGAAGAAGGCGACGACGAAGACGCCGCTGCGTCGCAAGCGCACCGCGTAGTGTTCGATCCCGCCGCGCTGGAGCTGGTGGCGATCACGGATTCATTGCGCGACGGCATCGACGGACTCGCCGCGCGCGCGGCGGCGGCGGTGCACGGGGGCGCGACGATGCTGCATCTCCGGCTGCAGGACGAATCGCCACGCACGCTCGTGGAGGCGGCACGAGCGCTTCGGCGTGCGGCGCCGAGCGTGCCGCTGATCGTCAACGAGCGCGCCGACGTGGCGCTCGCGGCGGAGGCGGAGGGTGTGCACGTCGGGAGCGACGGCGTGTCGCCGGCGGCGTTGCGGCGGGTGGTGCCGGCACGGTTCATCATCGGCGTATCGGTCTCGGCTGACGACGAGATCGCGCGCGTGACGGGCGCCGACTACGTCGGGATCGGACCCGTGTTCGTCGCCGGTCGCGGGAGCACCACACCGGCGCTCGGTGTGGCGCGGTTCGCCGAGCTGGCGAAGCGGTGTGGGCTGCCGGCCGTCGCGGTCGGTGGCATCACGCCGGAGACGGCGGGGAGCGTGCTCGCCGCTGGGGGCGCGGGCGTGGCCGTGATCAGCGCGCTGCTCGGCGCGTCCGATCCGATGCTGGCCGCCCGCGCGATCCGGTCCGCCCTGGACGCCAGCGGAAGCTGATATCGGGGACTTGCTCCTCGTCGCGCCCAGTGCGGCGCGCGTGCACCGGTTCGTGCCAGAGCGCGACCTTCTTCGCGGTCGCGAGGATCTGCGCGAACACGGGCGGAAGGACGAAGAGATCGACGAGCATCGGATCGAACTGCGTTCCCCGCCCCTCGAGGAGCACCTCGGCTGCCTTCTCGGCGGAGCGTCCATCACGATAGCGACGGCTGTGCGTGATGGCGTCGAAGGTATCGGCGACGGCGACGACGCGTGAGCTGAGGGGGATGCGTCGTCCCTTGATGCCGCGCGGATAGCCGGTGCCGTCCCAGCGCTCGTGGTGCGAGAGGACGCCGTCGGGCAGGTCCGGGTAGAAGCCGCAGAGCGGGGCGAGCACGTCGGCGCCGCGCTGCGGGTGCGTCGCGATGGCGCGTCGTTCGGCGGCGGAGAGCCGGCGATTATCGTGAATGATGTCGAACAGCGCCTCGTGGATCTTGCCGATGTCGTGGAAGAGCGCGACGCGTTCGATGCTGCGCCGTTCGTGTTCGGCGAAGCCGGCGGCGTCGGCGAGGACGAGGGCATAGCTCGCGACGCGGCGGACGTGGGCGCCGGTCTCCGGATCATTGGCGTCGATCGCGTTGAGGAGCGCCTCGAGGGAGGCGGCGGCGATGCGTTCGGCGGTGCGTCGTCCCTTGAGCTCGTGCCGCAGGAGGAGTGCGGCTGCGGTGGCGGCGACGGTAGCGGAGGAGAGCGAGCGTGTGTCGACTGTCATTGCCAGTGCGGGAGGCAAGATGCAGTCCGAGAAGACGAAACGCCCCCACTGCCGAAGCAGCGGGGGCGTTTCTCAGGGGTGCCGGCGACGGCCTACTCTCCCGCGTCCTCTCGGACGGAGTACCATCGGCGCTGTAGGGCTTAACGACCGTGTTCGGGATGGGAACGGGTGTGGCCCCTACGCTCTAGTCGCCAG
>DASSIC010000498.1:0-2010 GCA_035692325.1 Gemmatimonadaceae bacterium
GTCCGCGTCATCCGCGACAGCGTCGAGATCTTCGAGGGCGCGATCCATTCGCTGCGCCGCTTCAAGGACGACGTGAAGGAGGTCCGCGAAGGCTTCGAGTGCGGTATCGGCATCGAGAACTTCAACGACATCAAGGTCGGCGACCGCATCGAGAATTACCGCACCGAGGAAGTGGCGCGGACGCTCGAGTCGGCTCCTCAAGGCTGACGAGGCATGGGGCGAGGGTGGTAGGCGATCCCGTTCGGGGCGCCGGCCGCCCTCGCTCCCTTCCTCCTGCACCGGTCCCTCACATGCCTCCTGAACATCACCGCTCCGACCGCGTTGCCGCGGCGATGCGCGAAGAGATCGCCACCTTCCTCGCCAACGACGTCAAGGATCCCCGCATCATGGGGCTCGTCACGGTGACGGCGGTCGAGATCACCCGCGATCTCCGGCACGCGAAGGTGTTCGTCAGCGTGCTCGGCTCCGAATCGCAGCGCGCCGCCACCTTCGACGGACTCGGCAACGTTGCCACGCACCTGCGCGGCCGCGTTGGCCGTGCACTGCGCCTGCGCGTCGCGCCGGAGATCGAGTTCCGCAACGACGACAGCGTCGCGCACGCGGCGCACATCGAGCAGCTGCTCGCCCAGGTGCGGAAGGAGACCCCCTCCGAGACCTCCCCGCCCGCTGCGCCCCCCGCCGGCTCCGATGAGGGACGCGACGACTGACGGGCTGCTCCTCGTCGACAAGCCGGCCGGGGTGACGTCGCACGACGTGGTGCTGGCCGCGCGTCGCGCGTTCGGCGAGTCGCGCATCGGTCACGCCGGGACGCTCGACCCGTTCGCCACCGGGCTGCTCGTCCTGCTCCTGGGCCGCGCCACGCGACTGCTGCCGCATCTCGATGGCGTCCCCAAGGAGTACGAGGCGACGATCGCCCTCGGCCGCGAGACGGATACCGACGACCGCGACGGCGTCACGTTGCGCGAGTGCCCGCCGCCGACGGACCAGGCCATCGCCGCGGCGATCGTGCAGCTCACCGGCACGCTGGAGCAGGTGCCGCCCGCCTATTCGGCCAAGCGCGTGGCGGGCCGACGCGCCTACGAGGCGGCGCGCGCCGGCGATGTCCTCGAGCTCGCGCCGTCGCGCGTCACCGTGTACGGCTGGCACGACGTCGTGCGGACGGGCGACACCCTCCGCGCCACGATTGCGTGCGGCGGCGGCACCTACATCAGGGCGCTCGCCCGCGATCTCGGTCGGCTCACCGGCAGCGCGGCGCATCTCTCGGCGCTGCGCCGCGTGCGCAGCGGCCCCTTTCGCGTCGCGGAGGCCGCGTCGCTCGACGCGCTGCGCGCAGGCGAAGCGAAGTTGCGCGCCGCACTCGACGCCCTCCCCACCATCCCGCACGTCGTGCTCGATGCGGACGACGCCGAGCGCGTGCTGCGTGGGATCGCTGTGCCGCGCGCATCCGATGGTGACAGGGCGGCGCTCGTCGATGGACGCAGCGGCGCGCTCGTCGCCTTTGCCGTCGCGGAGGGCGCCTCCTGGCAGCCTCGCGTCGTGATGCGGAAGGTGGGATGAGCATGGAGCTGCTCGACCCGAACGCGTCGCTCGACGGAATTCCAGGCACCGCCGTCACCGTCGGCACCTTCGACGGTGTGCACCGTGGGCATCAGGACGTGCTCGCCCGCCTCGTGCGCCGCGCACGCACGTCGGGGTTGCCCAGCCTGCTCGTCACCTTCGAGCCGCATCCGCTCGAAGTAGTGAACCCCGCTGCCGCGCCGCTGCTCCTCACGACTCGCGAGGAGAAGCTCGCCGCACTGTCCACGACGGGGCTGGACCTCGTCGCCATCGTCCCCTTTACCCCCGCGCTGGCGGCACAGTCTGCCGAAGCGTTCGTCGACGACGGGCTCCTGGCGCGCTTCCGCATGCGCGAGCTGCTCATCGGACACGATCACGGCTTCGGTCGCGGTCGCGAGGGTGACGTCGAGACGCTCCGCAGCCTCGGTGCGACGCGCGGCTTCGGCGTCGAAG
>DASSIC010000499.1:0-4504 GCA_035692325.1 Gemmatimonadaceae bacterium
GTCGGATTTCCGGTGCGCTCACCGCGTCCAGCGTCACGTCGCGAGCGCACCCACCCCGACGACATGGAGCTCGCCGGGCAGCTGACGGAGTGGCACGCGCGCTACAACGCGCGGCACTTCGAGAGCCGGCTCCGGTCGATCGAGATCCGGGTCTCGCGGCGAATGAAGACGCGGCTCGGCCACTACACGTCGGCGACGACCGGTGGCGAGACGGCGGAGATCGCGATCAGCCGCGCGCACGCGCGCAAGCACGGTTGGCAGGAGGCCCTTCATACGCTGCTGCACGAGATGGTCCACCAGTGGCAGGACGAGAGCGGCCACACGATCGATCATGGCGCGACCTTCCGCGCGAAGGCGCGCGCGGTCGGAATCGCGCCGTACGCGCGGCGCGTGCTGGCGACGCGGCCCGGGCGTGGCGAGGGGAGCCAGACGCTTGGCAGACGTGCGGCACGCAAGGGCTGACCCGCGACCTGCCGAGCGGGCGTCAACGCGGCGCGAATGTGAGAAAACTCTCACGTGAATGGTCGCCGCAAGACCATGGTGCGAGTGCGGACGGGACCGGTAAATTGCCGGTCCTCGCGCCGAACCGGGCGCACGAAGTCGAAGGACTTTCATCTGCCTCCGAATCGTCATGCACCCAATCGCGCGCGTCGCTGCACTCTCGGTCGTCGTTGCCACGCTGAACGCCTGTCACGGCTCCCCGACGGAGCCGGTGCCGAGACTGATCGGATGCCACAATACTCCTGCGCCGGCGGCCGTATCGACGACCCATCCCGCCGGCACGCTCTCCGCGCGGGCGTCTGGCCTCACGGGACGTCCCTACGGGATCAGCGTATCGTCGGCGGGAGTCGTGCTCGTCACCCAGCAGGATGCCAACTCCGTCGCCCGGTTCACCCTCGCCGATCCCGTCTCGCGCGTGTCGGTGCCCACGGGAGGCGACCCGGGGGACGTCGTGTTCTCGCACGACGGACGCACGGCGTACGTGAGCAACTTCTTCGACGGGACGGTCCGTGTCGTGGACGTGGTGAGCGGGCAGGGAATTCGGCTCCTCACCGTGGACCCGTTCAACGCCTATCGACTCGCGCTCTCACCCGATGACACGCAGCTGTACGTGACCTCGACGAGCGGCCGCCTCTACGTGGTTGATCCGTCGGGCGGGCAGCCCACCCTCTCCGTGCAGCTGGCCGGATCGCTGCAGGGCATCGCGCTCTCGCGGGATGGGCTCACCCTCATGGCGAGCAGCACCAGCGGCGCCGTGTACCGGTTGAATGCCTGCACCCTCGCCACGCTGGCCACGACGCAACTCACGTCCAGCGCGCAGGACATCGCGCTCAGCGCGGACCAGACGGAGTTGTACGTGGCCAGCGAATCCGGCCGGGTCGATGCACTCGATGCGACGTCGCTGAACTGGCTGCGGGGACTCTCCTTCGTGTCCCTGCGCCCCTTCGGGCTTTCCGTCACGCCCGACGGCGCGCAGCTGTACGTCGCCTCGCCCACCACGGGGCAGGTGGCGATCATCGACCGCGGGTCGGGCACCACGCTGCTCACTCTCGCGACCGGCGGCACGCCGCGCCGCATCGCCTTCGACGCGACCGGTTCGACTGCAGTGGTGTCGAACGAGGGCAATTGGGTGGATGTGATTCGCTGACCCGTCGGCCGCGGCCGGCGGCCGCGCGCCGGCCGACTTCGGGTGATTAGCTTTCGCGGGGCTGGTCTCCTCCAACCGATCCGCGAATGCTTGATTTCTACGATATCGACGGCGTCCTCTCCGAAGAGGAGCGTGCCGTGCGCGACAGCGTGCGCCGCTTCGTGGACGAGCGAGTACTCCCCGTCATCGGCGACGCCTACGTGCAGGGACGCTTCCCCAAGGAGCTCATCCCCGAGATGGGCGAGCTCGGTGTCTTCGGCGCGAACCTCCCCGAGGAGTACGGCTGCGCGGGACTGAACAACGTGCAGTACGGCCTCATCATGCAGGAGCTCGAGCGCGGCGACTCCGGCGTGCGCTCGTTCGCCAGCGTGCAGGGCGCGCTGGCGATGTACCCGATCTACGCCTTCGGCGCCGAGGAACAGAAGAAGAAGTACCTGCCGAAGATGGCGACGGGCGAGATCATCGGCTGCTTCGGGCTAACGGAGCCCGACTTCGGGTCCAATCCGAGCGGCATGATCACGATGGCGAAGGAGCAGCAGGACGGCAGCTGGATCCTGAACGGCGCGAAGATGTGGATCACCAACGGGTCCACGGCGCACATCGCCGTCGTGTGGGCCAAGACCAACGGCGACCCGAGCGACAAGTCGATCCGCGGCTTCATCGTCCCCACGGACGCGAAGGGGTTCAAGGCGAAGGATCAGAAGGGGAAGCTGTCCCTCCGCGCGAGCGACACGAGCGAGCTGGTGTTCCAGGACGTGCATCTGCCGAAGGACGCGATGCTGCCCAAGTCGGGAGGGCTCAAGAGCCCGCTCATGTGCCTCACGCAGGCGCGCTACGGCATCTCGTGGGGGGCGATGGGCGCCGCGATGGCCTGCTTCGAGGAGGCTGCGTCCTATGCGCAGCAACGCGTCATGTTCGACAAGCCGATCGGCGGCTTCCAGATCCAGCAGGTGCGGCTCGCCGACATGCTCACCGAGATCGTGAAGGCGCAGCTGGTCTGCCTGCATCTCGGCCGCCTGAAGGACAAGGGGACGATGACGCCGCAGCAGGTGTCGCTCGCGAAGCGCAACAACGTGAGCATGGCGACGGACATCGCGCGCGAGGCGCGCCGCCTCCTCGGCGCCAACGGCATCCTGGCCGAGTACAGCGCGATGCGGCACATGGCGAATCTGGAGAGCGTGTACACGTACGAGGGCACGCACGACGTGCACTCGCTGATCCTCGGACAGGCGGTCACGGGACTCAACGCGTTCAAGTGACGCGCGCGCCGGCGTGACGGCGCGCACAGAGTCCCGGCATCGGGTTTGCTTTCTTCGGGATGAACCCAGGGAGGCAGACGATGATCGACTACACGAGCGGCACCGAGCACGACGAGATGAACCGCACCCGCGCAATGGGGGAACAGGCCGGCGCGCCTGCCGGGGCTCGCCAGAACGTGCGCAGCGAGACCTCGCAGGGGGCGGTGGCGCGTCCGGGTGGCGCGACCCAGAATTCGGGCGGCGCGATCGCCAACAACGAGGACGAGGCGGGTCCGGAGAGCCAGTCCGGTCCGGGGCGAGGGGCGGACTGAGTTGGGATGCCGGGATGCCGGGATGACGGGATGACGGGATGACGGGATGATGGAATGACGGGAAAGGGCACACCGAGCTGACTGCGGTGTGCCTTTCGTCTTCCCGTCTTCCCGTCTTCCGTCTTCCAGTCCTCCCCGTCTCCCGACTTCCCGTCCCCCCGTCCTCCCCCTACACTTATGTGAATCTTTTCACATGGGAGACCGGCGGTGAAAATTGCCGTCTGCATCAAGCGCACGCCCGACTCCGAGTCGCGCTTCAAGATTGCCGCCTCGGGCGCTGCGATCGACGAGACCGGCCTGAAGTTCGACATGGACGACTTCGCCGGCTACGCCGTCGAAGCCGCGCTCCAGATCAACGAGAAGGCGGGCGGCGGTGAGACGGTCGTCTACGCCGTTGGACCGGACAACGTCCAGGAATCGCTGCGCAAGGCGATGAGCATGGGCGCCGAGCGCGCCGTGCACCTCAAGGCGGACAACGTCGCCGATGGCATCGCGATCGCGCGCGCGCTCGCCGCCGAGCTCAAGGCCGGCGGATATGACCTCGTGCTGTTCGGCAAGCACGCCTTCGACAGCTCCGCCGGCGTCGTCGGTACCGCGACCGCGGAGCTGCTCGGCGTCCCCTGCGTCACCGCGGCCTCGCAGTTGAGCGTGAGCGACGGCAAGGGCACGGCGCGCCGCGAGCTGGAGGGTGCGGCCGAGATGGTCGAATTCCCGCTTCCCGCGGTGGTCACGATCGACGAAGGGGTCGCGCGCCCGCGCTATCCGTCGCTGAAGGGAATCATGGCCGCCAAGAAGAAGCCGCTCGAATCGAAGCCGGCGCAGCTCGGCGCAGTGCGCGTCACCGTCGCGAAGATGGAGCTGCCGCCGGAGCGGCCAGCTGGTCGCATCCTGGGCGAAGGCACCGCCGCGATTCCGGAGCTCGTGCGACTCCTCCAGACCGAAGCGAAGGTGATCTGATGGCGAACGTCCTGGTGTTCGCGGAGACGCGGAACGGCGAGCTGCGCAAGGTCGCGCTCGAGACGGTCACGGCTGGGCGCAAGCTCGCCGACGCAAGTGGCAGTGGAGAGGTGCACGCGCTGCTCGCCGGCGGGCCCGGCATCGGCGGAAAGGCCGATCAGCTGGCGAAGTATGGCGCCGATGTGGTGATCGTCGTGGAAAGTGCGGACTTCGCGCAGTTCGCGCGCGAGTCGCTTGCGGCGACGATCGCCGACAAGACGAAGGCGGGCGGCTACCGCGCCGTCGTGCTGGGCTTCTCGGCGCAGGGGCGCGACCTGGGTCCACGCGTC
>DASSIC010000500.1:0-2234 GCA_035692325.1 Gemmatimonadaceae bacterium
GGCGGGCGATCACGAGAACAAGCGCCTGAACTTCACCCTCGGGCAGGGCACCGCCCGCATCTCCGCCGAGACGTTCAGCGGCGACATCACCCTCACGTCCAAGGGGCGCCGCCGCTGATGCGCGCCCACTCATCCACTGGAGATTTCGCGATGCCGCTGCTCCGTCGATTGTCCCTCACCGCGCTCCTCCTCGCGCCCGCCGTGCTCGCGGCGCAGGAGCGGCAGAACGACCGCACCTGGTCGCTCAGCGAGCGCGTTCCGGCCGGACAATGGATTCGCGTGCGCAACCTGAACGGCGACCTGCGGGTCCGGGCGTCGAACAGCGACAAGGTGGAGATCACCGCCACGAAGTCCTGGCGCCGCGGCGACCCGAAGGACGTGCGCATCGAGATGAAGCGCTCGAGCGACGGCAGCATCCTCGTCTGCGCCTTCTGGACCGAGGACGCCACCTGCACCGAGGACAGCTACAAGTCCAACTCGCACAACGACGGATGGCGCCGCCGCGACAACGACGTCGCCGTGGACTTCGACATCCGCGTGCCGAAGGGCGTGAAGGTCGGCGTGTTCGGCGTGAACGGCGGCGTGAGCGTCGAGGGCGCCTCGAGCGAGGTCCGCGCCGGCACGGTGAACGGCAGCGTGGACGCCGTGAGCATGAGCGGTCCGGTGCAGGCGAGCACCGTGAACGGGAGCGTGCACGCGACGATGGGCCGCTTCGACGGCGACCAGGACCTGAACTACAGCACCGTGAACGGCAGCGTGATCGCCGAGTTCACCGGTGACGTGGACGCCGACATCGACCTGAGCACGGTGAATGGTCGCTTCCAGACCGACTGGCCGGTGACGATCTCGGGCCGCATCGATCCCCGCCGCCTCCGCGCCACCCTCGGCAAGGGAGGACGGCGCATCCGGATGAGCACCGTGAACGGGAACGTGGAGCTGAGAAAGCGGTGAACCGCTCGTGAACGGTGATCGGTGATCCGTGATCCGTAACGGCGAAGGGCACACCGGACCAGGTCTGGTGTGCCTTTGCCGTCACGGTTCACGGTTCACGGTTAACGGTTCACGGTTCACGGCAGCCGTTACCCGGTGGCTCCAAATCGCGTCCTGCGGGTATATTTCCCATACCCCCTCCAACGGAGAACCACCAATGGGTGTCTCGCTTCCCGGGACCCTCGTTCGTTCCGGTGCGGACCGCGCCACGCTGGTGCGTCGCACCTACGGTCTCGTCTTCATCAGCGTCATCATCACGGCGCTCGGCGTTGCCTTCTGCCTGAGCACGCCCAGTCTGTTCGAAGCCACGGCCCGGCATCCGTTCATCACCATGATCGCGATGTTCGCCCCGCTGTGGATGGCGATGCAGGCACGCCGCGAGTTCCCGAAGAACATCGTCCTGACCCTCATCTTCACGTTCATCGAGGGGATCTTCATCGCGCCCTTCCTCGCGTTCGCCGAGTCGCGCACGCCGGGGATCATCGGTCAGGCGGGCCTGCTCACACTGTCCACCTTCGGTGCGCTGTCGCTGTACGCCGTGGTGAGCAAGCGCGACTTCAGCGCATGGGGCAGCTTCTTCATGGTGGGGCTGTGGGTGCTGATCGTGACGTCGTTGATCAGCTTCTTCTTCCCCAGCACGCTCGCGTCGCTCTGGATCGCCGCCGGCACGGTGCTCGTGTTCAGCGGACTGCTCGTCTTCGACACCTGGCGCATCGTGCGCTCCGGCCAGTACGGCCCGGACGACTACGTGCCGGCCGCGGTGAACATCTACCTCGACCTGCTCAACCTCTTCCTCGCCCTCACGCGGCTGCTCGGCGGCGGCCGCCGCTGATCCGACGCCGGGCGATGCGGCGCCTCACCGCCCTCTTCGCCCATCCCGACGACGAGACCTTCGCGATCGGGGGCACGCTGGCCCGCTACACGGGCGATGGTGTACGGTGCTCGCTCTACTGCGCCACCGACGGGGATGCCGGACGATCGTCCGGCATCCCCGTGTCGTCTCGGGCCGAGCTGGCCGCGCTGCGTCGCCAGGAGCTTCGCGCCGCGTGCGAGGTGCTCGGCATCGCTGCCCTGGAGTGTGGAGGCCACCCGGATGGCGCCTTGGCCTCGGTGGATCCGGATCTCGTGATCTCGGAGATGGTGCGACTGATCCGACGAGAACGGCCGTCGGTCGTGCTCACCTTCGGACCCGAGGGGGCGCCCACGCGACATCGCGATCACCGCGCGATCTCGCGGCTCGCCAC
>DASSIC010000501.1:0-3510 GCA_035692325.1 Gemmatimonadaceae bacterium
GCATGATCGGGGACATGTACCCCGCCGGCGCCGGCGGGTGGATCGAGGTCGTGTGCGGCGTGATGTTCAGCGGCAAGAGCGAGGAGCTGATTCGCCGCGTGCGCCGCGCGCTGATCGCGAAGAAGAAGGTACAGGTGTTCAAGTCCCATCTCGACGAGCGCTACGCCGGCCTGTACCACGTGTCGAGCCACGACGGGCGCACCGTGGAGGCGGTGCCGGTGGACTCGCCGGAGCACATCGCGCGCGAAGTGCTGCCGGAGACACAGGTGGTGGCGATCGACGAGGCGCAGTTCCTCCCGGCCGGGATCGTGGACCTCGCCACGGCGCTCGCGACGAGCGGGCGTCGGGTGATCCTCGCCGGCACCGATACCGATTTCCGCGGCGAGCCCTTCGGGTGCATGCCGCAGCTGCTCGCCGTCGCCGAGCAGGTGGACAAGCTGCATGCGATCTGCGTGATCTGCGGCAATCCGGCGAGCCGCAACCAGCGGCTGATCGACGGCCGCCCCGCGCGCTACGATTCGCCGATCATCATGGTCGGCAGCGCGGAGAGCTACGAGGCGCGCTGCCGCACCTGCCACTCCGTCCCTCGACGGGACGAAGATCAGGTGCGGCTACTCTGACGTGGGCGCGTGCGCGAGGGAGAGAAATTCCTCGCGCGTGCGTGCGTCGTCACGGAACACGCCGCGCAGCGCCGACGTGATGGTGCGCGAGTTCTGCTTCTCCACGCCGCGCATCATCATGCAGAGGTGGTACGCCTCGATCACC
The DNA here is from genome assembly GCA_035692325.1 of Gemmatimonadaceae bacterium. Classification (GTDB taxonomy): domain Bacteria; phylum Gemmatimonadota; class Gemmatimonadetes; order Gemmatimonadales; family Gemmatimonadaceae; genus AG11. Next base: position 766 of record DASSIC010000501.1, read on the forward strand.
ACGCCCACGCCGAGCGGGTGCAGCACCTCCTCCACCGCGAGGGCGATCTGCTCGGTGAGGCGTTCCTGCACCTGCAGGCGGCGCGCGAAGTGGTCCACGAGGCGTGGCAGCTTGGAGAGCCCCACGATGCGGCCGTCGGGGATGTAGGCGACGTGCGCCTTGCCGAAGAAGGGGAGCAGGTGATGCTCGCACAGCGAGTACAGCTCGATGTCGCGCACCATCACCATGTTGCGGTGCTCTTCGGTGAAGATCGCGTCGCCCACGACGTCGTCGAGACTCTCCTTGTAGCCGCGCGTCAGGAACGCCATCGCCGTCGCGACGCGCTCCGGGGTCTTGAGCAGTCCCTCGCGATCGGGGGACTCGCCGAGCAGGGTGAGCTGGTCGCGCACGAGGCGCGCGTAGCGTGGGCTGGCCCCCTGCCCGTCTTCGTCCTCGCGTCGCTGTTCGATCGTCAACGTCGCCTCCAAGCGTTTGCGCACTCGGGGGCTAACCTAGGCGCGTTTCGGGCCGCCGTGAAGACGCACGTTCGTCTTGCCGCCCACGGGGGCCGACCCTACCTTGGGGCATGCTTCTCGTCGGGCTCACGGGCAACATCGGCAGCGGGAAATCGACCGTCGCGCAGCTCCTCAGCGAGCGCGGGGCCACGATCATCGACGCCGATGTCCTCGCGCGCCGCGCCGTGGAACAGGGCACACCGGCGTATGCCTCGATCGTCGAGCGGTGGGGCACCTCGATCCTCGCCGCCGACGGGCTGATCGATCGCGCCGCGCTACGACGGATCGTGTTCAGCGAACCGCAGGAGCTCGAGCAGCTCAACGCGATCGTGCACCCGGAGGTGGAGCGCATGCTGGGTGCGCTCGTCCAGCAGGCGCGGCAGCGGGGAGACCGGCTGGTCGTCTGCGACATCCCCCTGCTCTTCGAGCGCCGCATGACCGACGCGTTCGATCGCATCCTTCTCGTGGATGCGCCGCGCCCGGTGCGGCTCGAGCGGCTGGTGCGCGAACGCGGGCTGCGCGAGACGGAAGCGATGGCGATGATCGTCGCGCAGATGCCGGCCGAGCTGAAGCGCGCCCGCGCCGACTTCGTGATCGACAACGTCGGCACGCTCACGCAGCTCGACCAGCGCGTGGCCGAGGTCTGGTCGGCGCTGCTCACCGACGCCGAAGCGACGGAGACGGCCACCGTCTGAGCGGGACCGCGGCGCCTTGAACTCGGCTCCGCGCTCCGATAGACTGCGCGCCAGCCACCCATACTCGCCTCTGGAGCGCGCCGTGTCCGAGATCCCGAAGGACCTGCTGTACACCGAAGACCACGAATACGTCAAACCGGCGGGCAAGCCGGGCGAGGTGTACATCGGCGTGACCGACTACGCCCAGGGCGAGCTCGGCGACATCGTGTTCGTGGAGCTCCCGAAGGTGGGGGCGAAGTTCAAGAAGCACGACGTCTTCGGGACGATCGAGGCGGTGAAGGCGGTCTCGGAGCTGTACGCACCCGTGAGCGGCGAGGTGCTGGAGATCAACGCCCGCCTCGACGGCGAGCCCGCGCTGGTGAACAGCAGCCCGTACGGCGACGGCTGGATGATCCGGATGAAGCTGTCCGACGAATCGGAGAAGACGGCGCTGATGGACGCGAAGGCATACGAGGCAAAAGCTGGGTGAACGGTGAACGGTGAACGGTGAACGGTAAGAGCAAAGGCACACCAGACTCAGTCCGGTGTGCCTTTGTCGTTACCGATCACGGTTCACCGTTCACCGTTCACGAGCCCACCACGTCTTCGGCGTAAGCGTCAGTAGGGAGGCACGAACACACCAGGTGCCGGTCCCCGTACGCGCTCTCGATGCGCCCGACCGTGGGCCAGAACTTCCGCTCGCGCGTCCACGGCGCGGGAAACGCCGCCTCTTCCCGACCGTACTTGTGCTCCCACGCGTCGCTGACCACGGCGCGCATGGTATGCGGCGCATGCTTCAGCGGGTTGTCGTCGCGATCGCTCGTGCCGCGCTCGATCGCCCGCACTTCCTCGCGAATGGCGATCAACGCGTCGCAGAACCGGTCGAGCTCCCCCTTCGGCTCGCTCTCGGTGGGCTCGATCATCAGCGTGCCCGCCACCGGGAAGCTCACCGTCGGCGCGTGGAAGCCGTAGTCCATCAGCCGCTTGGTGATGTCCTCCACCTCGATGCCGGCGCTCGCCTTGAGCCCGCGCGGATCCACGATGCACTCGTGCGCCACCCGGCCGTTCGCCCCCTTGTACAGCACCGGGTAGTGCGGCTCGAGACGCGCGGCGACGTAGTTCGCGTTCAGGATCGCCACCTTCGTCGCGTACGTCAGCCCGTCGCCGCCCATCATGTCGATGTACATCATCGAGATCGGGAGGATGCTCGCGCTCCCCCACGGTGCGGCGCTCACCGCACCCGTCGCCTGCGCGCCGCCGGTCTTCACCACCGGGTTGCCGGGGAGGAAGGGCGCGAGCTGCTTCGCCACGCCGATCGGGCCCATGCCCGGCCCGCCACCGCCGTGCGGGATGCAGAAGGTCTTGTGCAGGTTCAGGTGGCACACGTCGGCGCCGATGTCGCCCGGCCGGCAGAGGCCGACCATCGCGTTCATGTTCGCGCCGTCCATGTACACCTGGCCACCGTTCCGGTGGATGATGTCGCAGATCTCCGTGATGCTCTCCTCGAACACGCCATGCGTGCTCGGGTAGGTCACCATCAGCGCCGCCAGCCGGTCCTTGTTCGCCTCGGCCTTCGC
>DASSIC010000502.1:0-13793 GCA_035692325.1 Gemmatimonadaceae bacterium
ACGTCGTGGATGAGCGTACTCTTGCCGCTGCCCGACACGCCGGTGACCGCCGTGACGGCGCCAAGCGGGATGCGGATGTCGACTCCCTTGAGGTTGTGCTCGCGCGCGCCGGTGAGGGTGAGCCACTGCGGACCGAGGCGGCGGCGTGATGCGGGCACGGGAATCTCGCGCTCGCCGGTGATGTACTGTCCGGTGAGGGGGCTCTCGCTCACGCGCGACATCGGGCCGGCGAAGACGAGCTCTCCTCCCTTTTCACCGCTCTGCGGTCCGAGCTCCACCATGTAGTCGGCGGCCCTGATCGCATCGAGATCGTGCTCGACGACGAGCACCGTGTTGCCCCCGTCGCGCAGTCGGAGCAGCAGGCGCAGCAGCCGATCCATGTCGCGCGAATGCAGCCCGATGGACGGTTCGTCGAGCACATAGAGCGTGTCCACGAGCCGGGAGCCGAGCGAGTTGGCGAGCCCGATGCGCTGCGCTTCTCCGCCGGACAGCGTGCGCGTGGCGCGATTGAGCGAGAGGTAGTTCAGGCCGACGTCGCAGAGGAACTGGACGCGGTCCTGGGCCTCCTTCAGGATGTGCGCGGCGATCTGCTGCTCCATCGGCGAGAGCTGCAGGGCGGCGAGCCATTCGATCAGCGTCCCGATGGGGAGATCGCTCACCTCGGCGATATGGCGGCCCGCGATCTTCACCTGCAGCGACTCCGGCTTCAGCTTGGTGCCGTGGCAGGTCGGACATTCCTGCGCCGTCTGATACTGCCGGAGAAAGACGCGGATGTACTGCTTGTAGCGCTTCTCTTCGAGATCGCGGAGAAAGGGCAGTATGCCCTTGTAGCCTTTCACGTTGGCGTGCAGCAGGCGCTCGCGCGCCTTCGCGGGGAGCCGCTCCCACGCGACGTCCATCGCGATGCCTTCACGCTTCGCGTACTCGGCGAGCTTGCGACGCATGTTGTCGTAGCGCGGCTTCGTCCACGGATCGATCGCGCCGTCGCGGAGTGTGCGCTCCGGGTACGGAACGACGAGCGATTCGTCGTATTCGAGGATGGCGCCGAATCCGTTGCACTGCGGGCAGGCGCCGCGCGGCGAGTTGAACGAGAACAGCTGCGGCGTCGGCGCCGGCATCGTGGTGCCGTCGTTGGGGCACTCGAAGCGCTCGGTGAAGCGCAGGCGCGTGGCACGCCGTCCGTCGAACGGCGACAGGACCGCGTCGGTGAACAGCACCACCGCGTCGCCGTCACCCTCGCGGAAGGCGGTGGAGAGCGCGTCGGCGAGGCGACTGCGCGCCTCTTCACCCACGACGAGCCGGTCGACGACGACGAGCAGCTCCTTGGCGAAGGTGACGTCCACGTGCTCCGTGAGCAGCTCGTCGAGGTGCTTGATCGCGCCGTCCACGCTGACGCGCACGAAGCCCTGCGCGCGCAGGTTCTCGACGATGACCTCGTGCGTGACCGCATCGGAGCGAGGCACCGGCGCGGCGACGTAGAAGCGCGTGCCGGCGGGGAGGGCGAGCACGGTGTCGCTCACCGACTGGACGGTGTCGGGCTTCAGCGGGCGACCGCAGACGGGACAGATCGTGTGGCCCACGCGCGCCCAGAGCAGCCGCAGGTAGTCGTAGATCTCCGTCGCCGTGCCGACGGTGGAGCGCGACGTCTTGGTGGGGTTCTTCTGCTCGATGGCGACGGCGGGAGAGAGGCCGTCGATCAGATCGACGTCGGGCTTCTCCATGCGCTCGAGGAACTGTCGTGCGTACGCGCTCAGCGACTCCACATAGCGACGCTGTCCTTCGGCGTAGATGGTGTCGAAGGCGAGCGACGACTTGCCGGAGCCCGACGGTCCGGTGATGACCGTGAAGCTGCGCCGGGGGATCTCGAGGTCGAACCCCTTGAGGTTGTGCTGCCGCGCGCCGCGGACGACGAGTTTGTCCTTCAAGAACCGGGAGACGGGAGACTGGATGACGGGACGACAGGGCTGCCTCTGAATCTATTCAGGGGCGCCCCGAATAAACACCGCAAACGAACCGAGCCCCGCTCCCCCGTAAACCGGGAAGCAGGGCTCGGTAGTGCGTCGTCCCGCGAACCTTACAGAGTGGTGCGGTTCCGCGTGGTGAGGCGGTAGATCCAGAGCAGCAGCATGGCGCCCACGACAGCGAGCACGATGCTCCACAGCGAGAAGCCGTTCAGGCCGGAACCCGTGATGGTGTTGCCGATGAATCCGCCGATGAACGCGCCGACGATACCGATGATCATGGTGACGATGATGCCACCCGGATCCTTCCCGGGCATGAGCGCCTTGGCGATCGCACCAGCGATCAAACCGAGCACGATCCAAGCAATGATACCCATAGCACTGCCTCCAAAGGTGGAAGTGGACGACGCCCGCCCTATCGCAACGGGCGTACCAGCAATGGCCGAGGGCGGCAGCAAGGCGAACTGAGGCATGGGCGACGCGCGCTCGACGTGCGGTTAGAATTCGCAGTTCATGGCCGCCACGCTCTCCCCGCACGCATCCGACGAGGACGCCGTCGCGAAGCGCTACGATCGCCGCCTGGCCCGACGGCTCGTGGTGTACGTGCGTCCGTACAAGCGGCTCGTCGCCGGCGCACTCGTGCTGCTCATGACCGAGGGGCTGCTGCAGCTCGTCGGCCCCCTCCTCACGCAGCGCGTGATCGACGTTGCGCTCCCCGCGCACGATGGCGCCATGGCAGTTCGGGCGGCCACCCTCTACGCCGGCTCGCTCGTGCTCGCCTTCGCCTGCTCGTACGGCGAGACGATGCTCACGGCGCTGCTCGGCCAGCGCGTGATGCGCGATCTCCGACAGCAGCTGTTCGAGCACGTGCAGCGCCTGTCCATCGCCTTCTACGATCGCACGCCCGTCGGGCGCCTGGTGACGCGCGTGACGAGCGACGTCGAGTCGTTGAACGAGCTGTTCACCGCGGGTGTCGTGGCCGGACTCGGCGACCTGTTCACGCTGCTGGCGATCGCGGTGATGATGGTGGTCACCGACTGGCGGCTCGCGATCGCGGCGTTCGCCGTCATCCCGCTCGTCTACCTCACGTCGCATCTGTTCCAGTCGCGGGTGCGCATCGCGTATCGCGACATTCGCACGCGGCTCGCGCGCATCAACGCGTACCTCCAGGAGCGGATCTCGGGCATTCGCGTCGTGCAGCTCTTCGGACGCGAAGCAGGGGAAGCCGAACGGTTCGCGGCGCTCAACAAGGGACACCTCGACGCGAACCTCCGTTCGATCACGATCTACGCGCTGTATTTTCCGGCGATCGAGTTCCTGACGTCGGTGGCGCTGGCGGTGCTGCTCGTGGCCGGCGCGCACCGCGTCGGCATCGGGACGCTCTCCGTGGGCGTGGTGGCGGCGTTCCTTCAGCTGCTGCGCCGCTTCTACCAGCCGCTGCAGGATCTCGCCGACAAGTTCAACACGCTGCAGCAGGCGATGGCGGCGTCCGAGCGCATCTTCCTCCTGCTCGACACCGAGCCTACGCCCGATCTCGGCGCGGCCGACGCCCGTGGGCCGATGCTGCCCACCCGCGCCGGAGTGACGATCGCCTTCGAGGACGTCTGGTTCCATTACGGCGACCTCGAGGCGGGAGCGCCGAGCTGGGTGCTGCGCGGCATCAGCTTCGTCGCGCGTCCCGGCGAGACCGTGGCGCTCGTCGGACACACCGGGGCGGGCAAGACGACGATCGTGAACCTCCTGCTGCGGTTCTACGAGCCGCAGCGAGGCCGGATCACGGCGAACGGCGTCGACATCCGCGACATCCCGCTGGAGGAGTGGCGACGCCTGATTGGGTACGTGCAGCAGGACATCTTCCTGTTCGCCGCGGACGTCCGCGCGAACATCCGCCTCGACGCGCCGCTGGACGACGCGGCGGTGATGGCGGCGGCGGCGCGGGTCGGGGCCGATCGGGTGATCCGGCGTCTCCCCGAGGGGCTGGGGCAGGTGCTCGGCGAGCGAGGCTCGTCGGTGAGCGTGGGCGAGCGGCAGCTCCTCTCCTTTGCGCGGGCGCTGGCGGCGAATCCCGCCGTGCTGGTGCTGGACGAGGCCACGAGCGCGGTGGACAGCGAGGCGGAAGCAGAGATACAGTCCGGGGTCCGGGCGCTGATGCAGGGGCGGACGACGATTGCGATCGCGCACCGGCTCAGCACGATCGTGTCGGCCGAGGAGATTCTCGTGCTCCACCACGGCGAGGTGCGAGAGCGGGGAACGCACGCGCAGCTTCGAGCGCGCGGTGGGCTGTACGAGCGGCTCTATCGGCTGCAGGCGGGAGAGGGGCCGGAGCGCGATGTGCCCCGCGTCACGCTTGCCAGCCTTCCGGGCGGCGGGTAGTTTCCGCCCTTCGGGTCCCAGGAGCCGGCGCGGGACCGTCCGTGCCGTACCCGCCGTAGTCCGACCGCGCTTCGCCCCGTCATGCCCGTCCTGCAGCTCAACGATCAACAGTTCCCGCTCCAGGCGGGTGCAACCCGCGTCGGCGCGGGCGGGGAGGCGGACGTCCCGCTGCCCGCCGACCCGTCGCTGGGCGTGCAGGCGGTGATCGATCGTGCCGGGAACGGCCCCATGACGATTCGTCGAGCGACCACCGCGGCGACGGTGCGGGTGAACGGCGTGCTGCTCGGTGCGGAGCCGACTCCCCTGATGCACGGCGACAAGGTGGAGATCGCCGGGGTGGAGTTGCGCTTCGCCGACGACACCAAGGGTGGCGCGACGCAGTTCGTGAGCGCCAGCGACATCGCGGCGATGCAGGGGGCGAAGCGCGCCGGCTCGGCGCGCCCGACCGCCGCCTCCGGCGGGCGCCTCGTCTCGCTCGTGGACGGCAAGGAATACACGGTCCCGACGTCCGGGCTGGTGTTCGGCCGCGATGCCTCGTGCGACGTGGTGGTGCCGCAGAACGAGGTCTCGCGCCGCCACGCCGAGATCGCGCCGGGCGAGCAGGGCTACGTGGTGCGCGACACGAGCGCCAATGGCGTGTTCGTGAATGGCGACCGGGTGCAGGGCTCGCAGCGGCTGGCCCGCTCCGACGTGGTGCGGATCGGCGGTGAGGAGTTCCGCTTCTATGCCGACGTGCTTGCCGCCGCGCCCACTCCGGCCGTTTCGCAGCCGGCCGCGCCCGCAAGTGCTGCTGCCCCCGCGAGTGCTGGCGCGGCGGCGGCGCCTGAGCCGGAGGCAGCGCGCATGGCCATGATGTCGGCGCCGACACCGCTCGCCCAGCCGGCATACGAGGATCCGCGCCCCATCCTTGCGACGCTCGAGGTGCGCAACGAGGGGCCGACGAAGGGCACGAAGTTTCCGCTGAGAACTCCGCTGGCGCACGTGGGACGCGGTGCGCACAACGACATCCGCCTGAACGACGAGAGCGTGAGCGAGACGCATGCAAAGCTCCAGCATCGCGAGGACGGCTGGTACGTGGTGGACATGGGCTCCACCAACGGCACCTATGTCGGAGGAACGCGCATCACCGGCGAACGGAAGCTCGAGGGCTCGCCGGACGTGCGGTTCGGAGGGATGAAGATGCGGTTCAGTGCAGGCGAGGCGCCGCCCGCCGCCGAGGTGGACGCGAAGGGGACGCGCGCGATCGCGTCGGTGGAGCGGCCGCGGAAGCCTGCGGCTTCGGCGCCCGTGACCGCGGAGGCGCCAGCCAAGGGCGGCGTGCCCGGGGTGGTCTGGGTGCTGGGCGCGGCGGCGGTGGCGGCGGCGATCTACTTCGTGCTGCAGGGTCGCGCGTGAAGCTCATCCACGCCGCGCGGACGGACGTCGGCATGATCCGGTCCGGCAACGAAGACAACTTCACCGTGGACGCGTCGGCGACGCGCGGCATCTTCATCGTCGCCGACGGCATGGGTGGGCACGCGGCGGGTGAAGTGGCGAGCGAGATGGCGGTGCAGATCGTCCAGCGGGAGCTCGCTGGCGTGAAGAGCCTCGATGGCGACGACGTGGTGAAGCTCGTGTCGTCGGCGCTCAAGCGCGCGAACCGTGCGATCCACGACCGCACGCTCACCGAGGTGGACAAGCAGGGGATGGGCACGACCGCGTCGGTGCTGCTCGTGTCGGGGAGCCGCTACCTCATCGGGCAGGTGGGCGACTCGCGCGTGTATCTGCTGCGCGACGGCGCCTTCTCGCAGCTCACCAAGGACCACTCGTACGTGCAGGAGCAGGTGGACGCCGGGTTCCTGACGCCGGAGCAGGCGCGCTATCACCCGTACAGCAACGTCATCACGCGCTGCGTCGGGGCGGGGCAGGACGTGGAGCCCGACATCTACCGGGGCGAGGTCCGGCCCGGCGACCTGTATCTCGTGGCGAGCGACGGGCTCACCGGCATGGTGGACGATCGGCGCCTCGCACAGCTACTCGCGTCGCGGGCCGAGCCGGAGCGCAAGGTGCAGGCGCTGATCTCCGAGGCGAACGGCCGCGGTGGGCTGGACAACATCACGGCGATCATCGTGCAGGTGCTGGACGTCGGCGCGGGCTCCGACGATCCCAACCTCACGACGGAGACGCGGTCGGTTGGCTGACGAGACGGTTGCGTCGCTGGCGCAGCTCTACCTCGGCAACATCCTGTACGCGATCGAGCTGGCGGCGACGTCGCTCGAGGCGGAGGGCAAGCCGGACAACGCGGCGTATTACCGCGGCATCGCGCGGAAGCTGGCGGAAGCGCACGGCCGTGAGCGCGCCGCCGCGGATGCCCCGCTACCGCAGCAGCGTACCCCGTGAGAGCCTGTCCCTGACCTCGGCGGCCGGCAGGGTCGCAAGACGCACGATGTCCTCGCGGCGAACGCTCAGCCTGCGACAGGCGAACACCCGCAGCCAGCGCGCGGAGCCATACAGCTCTTCGGAGAGCTTCGGCAGGTTGATCGCCCCCTCCCACCCGGCGGCCGTCAGTCGCCGCACCGTGCCGTCGCGCCGACGCACCGGGATGTCGAGCCCCAGCATCTGTGTCTTGGTGGGGTAGTCGAGCAACACCTCGCCCGGCGACAACCCCAGCTCGTGCGCGAGCTGGTCCTCCACCGCCAGCACGAGTGCACGGTCGTCGGCGATCCATTCGCCGCCGTCGGCGGGCAGCTCGGCGGCGGGGCACTCGAAGACCCGCTTGTACAGCCGCCGCTCGCGCAGCGCGGCGAGGAGCGGCGTCGGTGCGCGCTGCGCGAGCTCGTGCAGCAGCCCTTCGTCGGTGAAGCCGGCCAGCGTTTCCGCGCTCAGTGAGCCGGCGCGCAAGGCGCCGTCGACCAGCCGCTTGTACATCGCGGTGGCGCTGCGCACCGCATGGTGCCAGTAGACGTTCCGGTACATCTGGTACTTGGCGAACAGCAGCGACTCGAGCGCGGACAACCCCTTCTCGGAGATGCCGACGGTGGGCACCCCGTGCTCCGGATCGGCGACGAGCACCAGCGAGTCCAGCAGACGGTCGACGTCGATGTCGCCGTAGTTCACGCCGCACATGAACGCGTCGCGCTTGAGATACTCGATCTTGTCCAGGTCGAGCGACCCGGAGATCAGTCCCTGGAGCGGACTGTCGCTGCGACCGCGGATGAGCGCCATGACGCGCTCCGGCGCGTCCGCACCGAGCTCGGCGCGCAACACACCGGCGACCGCTCCCGTCGTGACGAGGGGACGCGCCACCTCCTCGTGATGCAGCGCGCCGATCTCCTCGAGGGCATGGGAGTACGGGTAGTGACCGATGTCGTGCAGCAGCGCGGCGCAGCGAACGACGGCCGCCATCTCCCGCCCGACGCCGATCGTCCCGTCGCGCTCCTCGAACATCGCCAATGCTCGGCCGGCCAGATGATAGGCACCCAGCGCGTGCTCGAACCGCGTGTGGCTCGCGCCCGGATAGACGAGGTACGCAAGCCCGAGCTGCCGCACGTATCGCAGCCGCTGAAACGCCGCCGTGTCGACGAGCCGGAGCGCGACCGGATCGACCCGAATGTTGTTCCAGAGCGGGTCGCGGATGATTTCGAAGGGCACGCTGGTTCCTCGTTCAGGAAGAGTCGTACAATGGTGAACGGTGAACCGTGAACGGTGAACCGTAAAGGCGGAGGGGCACACCGGATTGCCGCCGGTATGCCCCTCGCTCTTACAGATCACGATTCACGGTTCACCGTTCACGGGCAGTCATCCCTGCGGCCCCGCGTCCCGGATCTTCGTCGCCACGCTGCCGAACTTCTCGAAGTTCTTGCGGAACATCTCGGCCAGCTTCTTCGCCTGGGTGTCGTACGCGGCGGCATCGCTCCAGGTCCCGCGGGGGTCCAGGATCTCCGTCGGCACGTTCGGCACCGCCTGCGGCACGGAGAGCCCGAACACGGGATCGGTGCGGGTCTTCGTGGCATCCAGCGCGCCGCCGAGGGCGGCATGCACCATCGCCCGGGTGTAGCCGAGCTTCATGCGCTTGCCGACGCCGTACGGTCCGCCGCTCCACCCGGTGTTGACCAGCCATACGTTCGACCCGTGTTCGTCGATCAGGTCGCCGAGCAGCTCGGCATACTTCGTCGGATGCCAGACGAGAAACACCCCGCCGAAGCACGACGAGAAGGTGGCCTGCGGCTCCGTGACGCCGCGCTCCGTGCCGGCGACCTTGGCCGTATAGCCCGACAGGAAGTAGTACATCGCCTGCTCGCGCGAGAGGCGGGCGATGGGGGGCAGGACGCCGAAGGCGTCGGCCGTGAGGAAGATGATGTTCTTCGGGTGGCCGCCGCGCCCGTTGGCCACGTGGTTCGGGATGTAGTGCAGCGGATACGACGCGCGCGTGTTCTCGGTGATGCTCTGGTCCTCGAACTTCACCGTGCGCTTGAGCGGATCGAGCACGACGTTCTCGAGGATCGTGCCGAACATCTGCGTCGTGCGGTAGATGTCGGGCTCGCCCTCGGGCGAGAGGTTGATCACCTTCGCGTAGCAGCCCCCCTCGTAGTTGAACACGCCTTCAGGGGCCCAGCCATGCTCGTCGTCGCCGACGAGCGAGCGCTGCGGATCGGCGCTCAGTGTGGTCTTGCCGGTGCCGGAGAGGCCGAAGAACAGGGCCGTGTCCCCGGCTGGCCCCACGTTGGCCGAGCAGTGCATCGAGAGCACGCTCTGCTTGGGCATGTAGTAGTTCATGACGGTGAACATCGACTTCTTCAGCTCACCCGCGTAGCGCGTCCCGCCGATGAGGATCGTGCGCTGCGCGAGGTCGAGGACGATGAACGTGCCGGTGCGCGTGCCGTGGCGCGCCGGGTCCGCCTGGAACTCCGGCGCGTGCAGCACCGTGAAGTTCGGCGAGAAGGTCGGCAGCTCGCTGGCGTCGGGGCGGATGAACATGTTGCGGACGAACGCCATGTGCCACGCGTTCGGCGACACGTAGCGCACGGCGAGCCGGTAGTTGGGATCGGCGCCGCAGTAGAGATCCTGCACGAACAGCTCGTCGCGGCCATCCAGGTACCGCTGCACGTCGGCGCGCAGCGCCTCGAAGTGCTCCTGGCTGATCGGCTGGTTCACCTTGCCCCAATCGACGTCTCCTTCGGTCGCCGACTCGCGGACCACGAACTTGTCGTTGGGCGAGCGCCCGGTATGCGGCGCGGTGACGGCGCAGAATGGTCCCATGTCGGCGAGCTGGCCTTCGCCGCGCCGAATGGCGTGCTGGATGAGCACCGGGGAGACGAGGTTCCAGTGCACCTCGCCGGTCGGGGAGATCCCCTGGCCGTCGAGGCTCCCTCGGAGTCCGGTGTCGTCCTGCGGCTTGGTCTGTGTGGCCATCGCTGTCTGCCCTCTGGTGTGCCTCGGCCGCGCGGTGCGCGAGCCGTGCTTAGAGTTTCGAGTAAACCGTCGGAGTCCCGCCCGCCGAGGCGGCAAACGCGGGCTCCGTCGTCTGGCTTCGCTCCTGCGCGTCCACGACGGCCACCGCGGCCATGTTGACGATGTCCTGCACGTCGGCGCCGCGCTCCAGCACGTGCACGGGGCGGCGCATGCCGACGAGGATGGGACCGATGGCGGTGGCCCCACCCAGATGGTGCAGCAACTTGTAGGCGATGTTCCCGGCGCTCAAGTTCGGGAAGATCAGCACGTTCGCCTGCTCCTTGAGCGTGCTGAAGGGATAGTCGCGCCGCAGGATCACCGGATCCATCGCGGTGTCGGCCTGCATCTCGCCATCCACGACGAGCGTCGGATCGCGCTCCTTCAACAGCTGCGTCGCCTTCGCCATCTTCTCGGCGTCGGGGTGCTTGACCGATCCGAAGTTGGAGAACGACAACATGGCGATGCGCGGCACGATGCCCATCGTGCGCGTGATGCGGCTGGCGGCGTAGGCGATCTGCGCGACCTGCTCGGCCGTCGGATTGATGTTGACCGTCGTGTCGGCGCAGAAGACGACGTGACGCTCGGTCACCATCATGTACATCCCGCTCACCAGTTTCGCGCTCGGATGCGAGCCGATCACCTGGAGCGCCGGCCGGATCGTCTCCGGGTAGTGCATCGTCACGCCGGACAGCAGCGCGTCGGCGTCGCCGCGCGCCACCATGCACGAACCGAAGTAGTTGCCGTTGAACAGCTGCCGCCGCGCCTCGTCGAGCGAGAGTCCCTTCCGCTGCCGGAGCTGCCACATGTAGTGCGCGTAGTCCTCGCGCCGCTCCGACGTGGCCGGGTCCTCGATCGTGATGTCGGTGAGCGGGATGCGGTTCTCCGCGGCGAGCTCCTCGATCCGGGCGCGATTGCCCAGCAGGATCGGGAACGCGATGCCGTCGTCCACCATGATGGACGCGGCGCGCATGATCTTGGGCTCCTCGCCCTCGGGGAAGACGATGCGCTTGGGCGCGCGCTGGGCGCGGTTGATGATGCCCCGCATGATCCCGCGCGCCCGACCGAGCCGCAGCTCGAGCTGGTCGCGATAGCCCTCGAGGTCGATGAACTCGCGCGCCACGCCACTCGCCACCGCCGCCCACGCCACCGCCGGCGCCACCCAGAGCAGCACGCGCGGATCGAAGGGGAAGGGGATGAGATAGTCGGCGCCGAAGTGGACGTTGCGCAGCCCGTAGAGCGCGGCCACGGAGTCCGGCACGTCCTGCTTGGCCAGCGTCGCCAGGGCGCGCGTGGCCGCCATCTTCATCTCCTCGTTGATCTCCGTCGCGCGGACATCCAGCGCGCCGCGGAAGATGAACGGGAAGCCGAGGACGTTGTTGACCTGGTTCGGGTAGTCGCTGCGTCCGGTGGCGATGATGGCGTCGTCGCGCACGGCGCGCACTTCGTCCGGCGTGATCTCCGGGACCGGATTGGCGAGGGCGAAGATGATGGGGCGCGCCGCCATCTGCGCGACCATGTCGCGCGTGACGGCGCCGGCGACGGACAGGCCGACGAAGACGTCCGCGCCCACGAGGGCATCGCCGACGTTGCGGGCGGTCGTCTTCCGGACGAACCGCGCCTTGTACGGATCCAGCTCTCCCTCGGTGCGCCCCTCGTAGATCACGCCAGCGCGGTCGCACATGAGGATGTTCTCGCGCTTGACGCCCAGCCGCACGTAGTGCTCGGCCGTGCTGATCGCCGCCGCGCCCGCGCCGGAGAAGACGACGCGCACCTTCGCGATGTCCTTGCCGGCGATCTCGAGGGCGTTGAGCAGCGCGGCGCCCGAGATGATCGCCGTCCCGTGCTGGTCATCGTGGAAGACGGGGATCCCCATCGTCTTGCGCAGGGTCTCCTCGATATAGAAGCACTCCGGCGCCTTGATGTCCTCGAGGTTGATGCCGCCGACCGTCGGCTCGAGGAGCTGGCAGAACTTGATGACGTCGTCAGGATTCTCGGAGCCGACCTCGAGGTCGAACACGTCGAGATCGGCGAACTGCTTGAACAGGTTGCCCTTGCCCTCCATCACCGGCTTGCCCGCCAGCGCGCCGATGTTGCCGAGTCCCAGCACGGCGGTGCCGTTGGTGACCACGGCGACGAGGTTCCCGCGCGCCGTGTACTTGTACACGTCCTCGGGATTGTCCTTGATGGCCAGGCAGGGCTCGGCGACGCCGGGCGAGTAGGCGAGCGCGAGGTCCCGCTGATTGTTCAGCGGCTTGGTCGGAACGACGGCGATCTTGCCGGGCCGTCCGCGCGCGTGGTAGTCGAGGGCGTCGTCGCGTTTTGTCATGGCAGACGCGAAAGATAGCCGGGGGGGCCGCCCTCAACTACCGCTCCCCGACGGCCGGGCATGGTTGCCGCCTATGCCACGGCCCGCCCCCCGCTCCTGGCTCGCACGGTCGCCAGGGCGCTCACGATCGCGAGGAGCAGACCGCAGGCGACGACGATCGCCGCGCCCGTGGGAAGGTCGAACTTGTAGGACGCCCAGAGGCCCGCGACGCTGGCGAGGGCCGCCAGGGTCCACCCGACGATGAGCCGCCGGAGCCAGGTCTTCGCGAGCATGACCGCGCAGACCGCCGGGACGATCAGGTAGGCGAAGGTGAGCAATACGCCGGCAATCCGGACGAAGCTGACGACGACGAGCGCGAAGGCCGCATAGAACAGGAAATCCCAGAGCCGCACGTACATGCCGGAGGCGAGCGCCTGCCTGAAGTTCTCCGAGATCAACGCGAAGCGCTTGTGAAAGACGCCGTAGAAGACGCCCAGCGCCGCGAACGTCCCCGCTCGCTTCGCCACATCCGAGACCGTCACGTTCAGGATGTCGCCCGTCAGCAGGTTCTCGAGCTCTTCCTTCCCGCCGGCGACGCGGCTCAACAGCAGGATGACCGCCGCCGCGGCCACGACGAAGGTGATGCCGATGATGGCCTCCTGCGGTACCTCATGCTGCTCGATGCTGCGCGACCAGCTGAACAGCCCTGCCGCGAGGAAGGTGACGCCGAGCGAGATCCAGAACGTCGTGAGGTCGCCGAACTTGAAGCCGAGGATGAGGGCGATGCACGTGCCCATCGTGGCCACCTGCGCGAGCGCGAGGTCGACGAAGATCACCTCGCGCTTGACGACGTGCAGTCCGAGATAGACGAGGAGCGGGGGCAGCACCAGACAGGCGGCGAGGGGCCATTTCATCACCGCCCAGGCGATCGAGAACTCCGCGCTCATCGCTTGGAACCCAGCGCGCCGGCGATCGTGCGGACGAGCGTATCCATGAGGGCGACGTACGTGTCCGTACCCTTGATGGCGCCCGGCTGCTGCGACACGTCGAGCACGATGCCGTTGACCTGCCGCGCGACCGTCTCGGCGGTCTTGCGGTTCTGATACGGCTGGACGAGGATCACCCGCGCGTTCTCCGCGTTCATCTTCGCGATCACCTGCGCAAGATGCGCCGGCGACGGGGCAATGCCCGGCTTCGGCTCGAGCGTCTCGACCACGTCGAGCTTGAAGCGACCGGCAAAGTACAGGAAGTCGTTGTGGTAGGTCACGATCTTCGTGTCCTTGAACGGCGCCATCATCTTCTGCCACTCGACGAACTTCGCATCCACGCCGGCGTTGAACCGGGCGAGGTTGGCGCGAAAGAGCGGCGCCGATTCCGGAGCGACCTGCGAGAGCTGCTGGGCGATGTGCGCCGCCACGACCTTGGCGGACAGCGGATCGATGAGAAAGTGCGGATTGCCGAGCGAGTGGACGTCGCCGCGCGACCGGTCGAGCGTTACCGGGATCTCGAGCATCCGGATGCCCTGCGACGCGATGATCAGCCCGGGCGACCCGGCGGCGAGCCGATCGTTGCGCGCGCTCTCAAGCAGCGGCGGGAGCCAACCGACCTCCAGCTCCGCGCCCCCTTCGATGAGCACGTCGGCGCGGTTGAGCGTCACGATGTGACTCGGCTTGGCGTCGACGAAGTGCGGATCCTCGGACGGCTTCGCCAGTGTCTTGACGTCG
>DASSIC010000503.1:0-2084 GCA_035692325.1 Gemmatimonadaceae bacterium
GATGGGCGGTGCGCGTGAGGCGATCGACCTCGAGGTCGAGTCGAGTCTCCAGCAGCGCCGGGTCGACGAGGGCGGACAATCGCCGGGCGACCGAGGTGTCTTCGGCGAGCGCCGCGGCGGGTGACGTGCCGTGCACGGGGACATCGACGCGAATGGGGTGCACACCGTTCCCTTCGATGCGCAGCGACAGCACATGCTCGTCGGTGGCGCCGATCCGCAGCCGGCAGACCACGCCGCGGCGGCGCAGGGCATCGTCGCTCGTGTCGAGGTAGAGGTCGCGATGGAGCGAGCGCCGGGGGGCACTCGCCGCGATCCCCAGCGGCAGGGGCGCGGAGGCGAGCGCGCGGAGCTGCTCGGTCGACCGAAGTTCGTACCGGAAGGAACCGGGAAGGCCGCCGGAAGTCACGTCGTCAATGCGGCCCGACGCACTCGTTCAGGAATTCCTTCTGTGCCTGCTCCGGCGTCGCGATCATCGCGTAGAACTCGTCGAAGTAGGCGAGTGTCTCGCGCACCCGGCCCGCGTCGATCAGACGGCCGATCTCGTCGCGATACAGCGCGTAGATGGCGTCCTTCTTCTCGCGGAAGAGCGGGAGGAACTTGGGATACTCGGCGGAGAGCACGCAGTAGCCGCGGAACTTGCGCTGGCGCACGCTGCGGATTCGCAGCGACGGATCGGGGACGGCGTAGCTCGTGTTGACGGCGCCGGCGTAGTCGAAGTCATAGGCGACGGGGAGCACCCGACCGTCCGTGGTGCCGATGAGTTGCGTGTTGTGCAGCCCGTTGAACGAGAAGTCGGTGTTGCCGATCATGAACTCGAAGAGATACGCGAGCGCGAGCGGCTCGGCGTCGAGGTCGTTCGGCGTGGCGCCCTTCATCTTGATGACCGTCCCGCCCATGCGCTTCGCGAGCTGGTCGGGATCTTCGGCGATGAAGCCGTAGCGGGTGACGTCGGCCTTGCCGCTGCCGCTGTCGGCGTAGGCGATGCGCAGGAGCCGTACGCGATAGCTCACCGGCGTGAGGAGCTGATAGATGCGGTAGAGCTGAAATTCCTGCAGGATCCACTGCTCGTATGGGTCGGTATCCCGGCAGTAGTTCACGAGCTTGGGCTTGCCGAGGTGCTCGAACACGGTGCCCTTGGCTCCCTTGCCGGGAAAGTCGAGCCGCAGCGGCGGGAAGACGCAGTTCTTCAGGCGCCAGATGCCGCGCGTCCGCGCGCGCATCGGAATGAGGACGCGTCCGGTGT
Organism: Gemmatimonadaceae bacterium; assembly: GCA_035692325.1. GTDB lineage: Bacteria > Gemmatimonadota > Gemmatimonadetes > Gemmatimonadales > Gemmatimonadaceae > AG11. The sequence goes on from DASSIC010000503.1 coordinate 1,244, forward strand.
CCGCCGTGTATGCAAGGGTGGCACGGCGCCAGGGCGCGTTCGTGTCCTTGTCGGCGCGAAGACGTCCGAGGTCGGCGGTGAAGGTGACGGCGAGGGGTGTGATCTGCGTGAACAGCGGTGGAACGGCAGCAGAGTCTCCCTTCGCCGCCGGGGCCTGTGCGGCGGCGGTCGACACCATGCCACTGCCCAGCGCGAGGCCCGCGACCAGCACGAATCGGCGTGTCGGCATCGAGATCACCTAGCTGACGGTTGCGTCGATCACGCTCGTGGAGCCGGCGGCACGCACGAGCGCGGTCAGGTCGTCGGTGCGTGATTTCTTCTTGAGCAGCACGGCGTACTCCACGATGCTGACGCCATCCTCCGTGTTGACGGCGCCGGGGCGCCAGAGCTTCGCGTGCTCCTGCAGCCGGGGCTCGACGGCGCGGCGCATCGCCTCGACGTCGTGCGTGCGCACCCGCAGCCGCACGTCGGGGCTCGACGCTTCCTCGTCGGCGGCGTGCGCGCGGCGCCACGCCCGCTCGGCCACGCCCTCGAGCTGTTCCTGCGTCATGTCGCGAAAGAGCTCGTTGTCGATGCGTGCGACGAAGGTGCCGGTGCGCGCCAGCTGGCGCGCGCGGCGGAGCCGTCGGTCGGCGATGCGTCCATCCAGCTCCACCGGTGCGCTGCCGAAGTCGCTGTACCACAGTGCGAGCACGATGACGTTGAAGCCGATGGAGAGCACGGCGGCGACCGGGACGTTCACGGCGGCGGAAAGTCCGATCGCGGTGGCGAGGAAGACGTAGACCGCATCCTTGCTGTCGTCGAGCGTGTTGCGGAAGCGCACCGCGGCGACGATGCCCGC
>DASSIC010000504.1:0-10436 GCA_035692325.1 Gemmatimonadaceae bacterium
GGCGACGCCTGGCGCCAGTCGTCGGCGTTCCAGATGACGTATGGCCTGCGACTGGAGGGGACGCGCTTCCCGAATGCACCCGACTACAATCCGGAGGTGGAGACGTTGTTCGGGCGTCGCACCGATCGCACGCCGTCCGAGCTGCATCTGAGCCCGCGCGTCGGCTTCACGTATTTCCTTGGCGCGCCCACTGCACCGGCCGTCAACACGCGCGGCGGAGCCGGAGGCGGGCGACAGGGCGGTGGCGCCGGAGGCTTCGGCGGCTTCAATCAGGCGAGCTGGATCTTCCGCGGCGGCATCGGCGAGTTCCGCGGCCGCATCTCCTCCAACCTCGTCGCGAACGCCGTCGAGGCAACGGGCCTCCCCGGGGGGCAGTCGACGCTGACCTGCATCGGTGCTGCGGTTCCTACGCCGGACTGGACGTCGTACCTCGCCGATCCGTCGACGATCCCGACGCAGTGCGCCTCCGCGCTGCCGACACCGCCACCGGTCGCATTCGGCCAGCGCCGCAACGTCACGCTGTTCGAGGACGACTTCGGCGCCCCGAAGGTGTGGCGCTCGTCGCTCGGTGCCAGTCGTCGCTTCTGGGAGCGCTACAACTTCAGCATCGACGGCTCGTTCGCCTACGGCATCAACCAGATCGGATCGCGCGACCTCAACCTCGACGCCTCGCCGAAGTTCGTGCTCGCCACCGAGGATCGACCGGTGTATGCGCCGGCCGGCTCGATCATCCCGTCCACCGGCGCCACGTCGATCAACGCGTCGCGCCTGCATCCGGAGTACGGCCTGGTCAGCGAAATCACCTCGCAGATGCGCTCGGCGTCCACGCAGGTGACCGTGTCGGTCGGCGGGTTGACGCTCCAGGGGATCATGCTCGGCGCGTCGTACAGCTTCCTGCGCGCGCGCGACCAGCAGAACGGCTTCAGCGGCGGTGGCGGATTCGGCGGCTTCGGCGGCGGCGCCACGACGGCGGGAAACCCGAACGTCGTCGAATGGGGCACCTCCGACAACGAGCGCCGGCACTCGCTGCTCGGCACGATGACGTATCCGGTGCGCGCCTGGCTCGACCTCACGGCCATCGGACGACTCACCGCGGGGCAGGCGTTCACGCCGACGGTGAGTGGCGACGTGAATGGCGATGGATCGCGCAACGACCGCGCCTTCATCTACGATCCCGCCGATCCGCGCATCCAGACCGACACCGCGCTGGTGAACGGGATGTCGCGTCTGCTCACGAACACCTCCGGCAGCGCGCGCGACTGCCTGCTGTCGCAGCTCGGCAATGTCGCGGCACGCAACAGCTGCTCGTCAGGATGGACTCCCGCCCTGGATTTTCAGCTGAACTTCAAGCCGGATGCGTGGGGGCTGAATCGGCGGCTCACGCTGTCCGTCCAGCTCCAGAACGCGCTCGTCGGCATCGACCAGCTGCTGCACGGCAGCGACGACATGCACGGGTGGGGACAGCCGATCGTGCCTGACCGCACCCTCCTGTTCGTCCGCGGCTTCGATCCCTCGACCGACCAGTTCCGCTATCAGGTGAACGAGCACTTCGGCGTTGCCAACGGCCGCAACGCCGCGTATCGCGTGCCCTTCCAGATCGGACTCCAGGGGCGGCTGAGCGTTGGGCAGGATCCGCGCAGCCAGCAGGTGCGCCAGATCTTCGGCGGCGCCAACGGCCGTGCGGCGACGCGCGAGGACTACAAGGCCCGCATGCAGCGGCTGGTGCCGAATCCGTTCCTCACCACCATCTCGCTCGACGACTCGCTGAAGCTTGCCCTCACGGCGGACCAGAAGACGCATCTGCTCGCGCTCTCCGATACGCTCACGCCGCGCGTGGACAAGCTGGTCACCGAGATCGCCGACATGCTCGCGAGCGCCGGCAGCAATCCGGATCCGCAGGTGATCTTCGCTCGCATGGCGGGGAAGACCAACGAGGGACGCAAGCTCGCCGAGCAGTCCATCTCGCAGCTGCAGGGCGCGCTGACGCCCGAGCAGTGGGCGAAGCTCCCCGACTCGGTGAAGACGGTACCGACGGGTCGCGGCCTGGGCGGCGGCGGCGAGGGTGGACGCGGCGGGCAGCGTCCCCCGCGCTAGCGCCGGGCCGGCGCGGACGGTAGCGTGGCGGTCGCCGCGAGCTGAGTCCGCGCCGCCACCTCCTTCCGATCCCGGCATGTCCCTTCGTCACATCGTCCGCACGCTTCCAGCTCTGGCCCTGTCAGCGCTTCCGGCCTGCACCAGCCTGCCGCCGCGTCCCGCCGAGGCGACGTATGACGTCGTGCTCACCGGGGGGCGCATCGTCGACGGCACGGGCAATCCGTGGTACTACGGCGACGTCGGGGTCGTGGGCGATCGAATCGTCCGCATCGCGCCCCGCAACGCGCTCGCGACAGCTCCCGCACGGCAGCGCATCGACGCCACGGGGCTCGTCGTCGCGCCGGGCTTCATCGATCTCCAGGCGCAGTCGTACGACGCGCATCTCGTCGGCGATGGACGGGTGGTGAGCAAGATCGCACAGGGCGTCACGACGGAGATTCTTGGCGAAGGGGGCACACCCGCGCCGGTGAACGACGCGATGATCGCCGCGATGTCTCCGGCCGATTCCGCGACCACGCGACTGATGCGCGGCTTCACCGGTGCGCATGGCTTCGGCGCCTGGCTCGACGCGATGGAGCGCCACGGCAGCAGCGTGAACGTCGGCTCCTTTCTCGGTGCCGAGGTCCCGCGAATCTTCGCGAAGGGCTATGCGCAGGGTCCGGCGACACCCGCTGAGCTGGACACGATGCGCCGCGTCGTGCGCGACGCGATGCGCGATGGTGCGTTCGGCATCGGCAGCGCGTTGATCTATCCCCCCGGGAGTTACGCCGCGACCGACGAGCTGGTGGCGATGGCGCAGGCGATGGCGCCCTACCACGGCCTGTACATCTCGCACATCCGGTCGGAAGACGACTCGCTGTTCGAGGCGATGGACGAGGCGCTGGCGATCGGGCGCCGAGCCGGCGTGCCGGTCGAGATCTATCACCTGAAGGCGGCGGGCTCGCGCAACTGGCACAAGGCGGCGGCGATGGTCGCCAAGATCGATTCGGCGCGCGCCGCAGGACAGGATGTCGGTGCGACGATGTATCCGTATCCGGCGTCGGCCAACTCGCTCAGCGCGTGCATCCCGCCATGGGCGAGCGCCAATGCACGTCTCCTCGAGAACCTGCGCGATCCGGCGACGCGCGCGCGCATCGTGCGCGAGATGGCCGACACGTCCCGCGGCGCGCTGCCGCTCTGTCAGATCGACAGCGCGAACGTGATCATGGTCGTCGGCTTCACGAGGCCCGAGCTGGCGAAGTACGAGGGGTGGCGGCTGGATCGCATCGCCGCCGACCGCGCGCGTCCGTGGGCGGAAACGCTCGTCGATCTCGTCGTTGCGGAGGAGGGACGCGTCGGAAAGATCACCTTCAGCATGAGCGACGAGAACGTCGCCATGCAGCTGCGCCGGCCGTGGGTGGTGATCGCGAGCGACGCCGAAGCGCACGATCCGGCGACTGCGCGCGGGCTCGCGCATCCGCGCGCTTATGGAACCTTCGCGCGCGTGCTGGGGCGCTACGTGCGAGATGAGCGGCTGTTTTCGCTCGAGGAAGCGGTGCGTCGCATGACGTCCGCCGTGGCCATCCGTATCGGCGTGACCGATCGCGGGCTCGTGCGACCCGGCATGTTCGCCGATCTCGCGGTGTTCGACCCCGCAACGATCGCGGATCGCGCCACGTACGAGCGGCCGCACCAGCTCGCCGTCGGAGTGCAGCACGTGCTCGTCAATGGAACCGAGGTGTGGCGTGATGGTGCCGCGACGGGCGCGACACCGGGACGCGCGCTACGCGGCTCTGGATTCACCCGTTGAGCAAAATGCGGCGCTGAGGCGGATGCGGTGGCATCAGCCCTGCCTATGAGCGGGGCATGACGCACATCACGAATCACTCGACTGCCCTCAATGGCCGCGCCCGGCGCGGCACGATGCTCCTTGCCGCGGCGGCGCTCTTCACCGCCGCGCCTGTTATCCATGCCCAGCGCGCGGGCAAGCAGCCCCAGTCCCTGCGCGGCTCGAAGGCGAGCGTCGAGAAGATGTACGACTTTGCCCAGAGTCACCGTTATCCGTTCTATCTCACTCCCGCCACGCTCGACGACGCCATCGCGAAGGGTCGGCTCGTGCCCCTCACCGGCGACGAGAACTACGAGCTGACGCGCGGCGTGGGCTTCTCGTACGCCACGGCCGAGGCGCGAGAGTTCATCACGCAGTTCGCACCGCAGTATCTCGCCGCATGCGGCGCGCCGCTCACCGTCACCAGCGCCGCGCGGCCGACGAGCCGGCAGCCACGGAACGCCAATCCGCATTCGGTGCATCCCACTGGCATCGCCGTGGACATTCGCCGACCGTATCCGGGTCCCTGTCTCACCTGGGTGCGCACGGCGCTCGCCGAGCTCGAATCCCGCGGGTTCGTCGAGGCGACGGAGGAGCATCATCCGGTGCATCTGCACATCGCCGTGCTGCGGGCCCCGGGGGCACGGTTCACGCTTCCTGATCTCACCAACGGCGTCGTCGTCGCACGGCAGGCGCCCCCGGCGGGCACGCCGGTCGTCGCCACGGCGAACGGCGAGGTGAGCCTCTCACCGGCGGCATCGGCCACCAGCGACTCGCGCGGCCGCGTCTATCTCGTGCGCCAGGGCGATACATTGTGGGACGTCGCGCAGAAGACCGGGGTGAGCGTGAAGGCGCTCGCCGACGCGAATCACCGCAGCCCGCGGGCGGTGCTGAAACCCGGCACGACGCTCCTGCTTCCGGAGCCTGGCGCGAAGTGAAAGATGACGGGCCCGCCTTTCGAGGCGGGCCCGTGGTCTATCGGCCGCAGTCTGCCAGCAGGCGACGCGGCTGCGCGGCGTTCGGAAAGAGATCGTGCGCCGACGACGCATGAGCGATCACGCGACGGCAGCTCCCTCGACGCGCATAGCCTTCCGCCAGCCGCACGTGGATGCGATAGCTGCCGGGGTCGAGCGCCGACGCCTGCTCGAGGCGCGTCACGCGCGATGTCGTGCTGAAGATCGACATGGCCGTCAGCTGCGCCGCGCTGCGGGCGATCGCGAGCCCGCCGACCACCGCAATTATCAGTACCGCCAGCGTGCGCTGCAGCACCGAGAGCGTGAACGCCTTGCGCTCACGGGACGGCGGCGACAGCGCGCCCAGGAGCGTCCACGCACACAGTGCCGGCACGGGCAGCAGCAGCACGGCGTCGAAGGTGCCCACCACCACGAGGATCGCGAGTGTGCCGAGCAGCGCACACGCCGCGAGTCGATCCTCCGGCGTCCGGCCGTCCCGCACACCGCGCAATCCATCCGCGAGCAGCGCGAGCACGGCGAGCCCCAGCAACACGAACGACGCGACCCCGCGCTCCGACACGAACGTCATCCAGTCGCTGCTCGGCCACGGGTTCGACGTCATGCCGCCGTCCGAGAGGGAAGGGTCGTCGCGGTCGGCGAACTTCGGATACACCACCGCCCAGTTTCCCGGGCCCACCCCCAACAGGGGGTGACGCACCGACATGCGCAGCGAGTTGCCATACTGTACCAGCCGGCCCTTGCCGCTACCCTCCTTGTAGTTCACGACGCTCTTGGCCGTGTCCATGTACGGCGAGTCGCTGCGCCAGTCGAGCGTGTTGGGCAGCACCAGCGCGAGCGCGCCACCGACGACGGCGGCCAGGGGTAGCGCGAACAGTCGGCCCAATCGGAGCGTGCCGCGACCGCGTCGCAGTGCCATGATCACGAGCGGGAGCAGCACCACCGCGCCGACGATGAGGGCGAGCCACGCGGCGCGGCTTCGCGACAGGATCAGCGCGCCCGCTACTAGTGCGAGGCCGCCTGCCCACCAGTTGAAGGCGCGACGCGTGCCGGCCGTCGTGGCAACGAGCACCAGCGCCGGCATGGTGATCACGCACAGGTGCGCCATGAAGTTGCGGTTCCCGAAGGTGCCCCCCGGCGCACGGTTGAGGCTCACGTATTCCGTGCGCACGCCGTACGCCTGCAGCAGGGCGGTCACCGCGCCAACGATGCCGGCGATCGCGAGTGATGCCAGCAGGGGACGAGACAATCCGGCGCGCGCGACGACGCGGCCGCTCCAGAAGCAGGCCGCCCCCGAGAGCGACACGGCGACGGCGCGGCCCGCGAGCCACCAGTTGGTCGCGAACAGCGCCGACAGCACGCCGACGATCAGAAAGAGGCCGAGGAGCTGGTCGATGCGCCCGAGCCCGATGCGCCGTGCCCGGAAGAGACAGAGCAGCGTTGCGAGCAGTGCGGTGGCGTGCAGCACCAGCTCCTTCGGCACGAAGAAGCGATCCAGGTCGAACGCCTTGTAGGGCGCCGCGGCGAGCACGACCGCGATCGCCCCCAGCTGGAGAACGTGGAGCGCGAGTCGCTCGGGAAGGCCGGCACGAGTCGTCATGAATTGGGAATTCGGATGGGCCACGGCCCGGAATGTAGCCGCGGATTGCATTTTCGGTCTTTGTTCGGTAATCATTCGGCAGTCATTATCGCGAGGCTGGCGATGCTGCAGACGGCTCTCTTCGACGACCCAGAGCGCACGCCCCGTGCGCTGCCGGTGCTCGGCGAGCAGAAGGACATCCGATACTTCGCCACTACTCCAGCATCGGTCATCAACGGTCCAGGCGCGACCGGGATGGGATTCTGGTCCATCAATCCGTACGTGGGATGCGCTTTCGGCTGCGCGTACTGCTATGCGCGGTACGCGCATCGCTACGCCGCCGAGCGTCTCGCGGCCAGAACGGTGTCGCTCGGCGAACCCGCACAGGAGAACGAAGATCCGTTGCCGCCATGGCTGGCCTTCGAGCGGCGGATCATGGTCAAGCGCGACGCCGGCGCCCTGGTACGGCGCGCCCTCATGAAGCCCGCCACGCTCGCGGGGCTGCGCGAAGACGGTGTGGTGATCGGCACGGCCACCGACCCCTATCAGCCAGCCGAGCGCCGCTTCCGCGTCACCCGTGCCGTGCTCGAGGCGCTCGCCGAGCACGAGGGACTTCGCGTGACGATCATCACGAAGAGCCCACTCGTGACCCGCGATCTCGATCTGCTGACACGCATCGCGGCGCGGTCGCGCATCTCCGTGCACGTGTCGCTCATCACCGTCGATCGCGAGCTCGCCCGCCGCCTCGAGCCGCGGGCTCCCACGCCCGAAGCTCGGCTGCGCGCCATCGCGCGCCTTCGCGCGCACGGCATCGAGGTCGGCGTCAACGCGATGCCCGTGCTGCCCGGCATCACCGATTCACCGGCGTCTGTGGACGCGCTCGTGCGCGCAGTGAGGGAGGCGAACGCGTCGTACATCGGTGCCTGCGCACTGCGTCTCCAGCGTACGGCGCGCGACCGCTATCTCCCCTTCATCGAAGCCGAGTTTCCCGAGCTCGCCGCGCGCTATCGCGGGGCGTATTCGCGCAGCCATCAGGTGAATGCACGCTATCGGGAGGGGCTCCGTGCCCAGTTCGAGCGAGTGTGTGAGCGACACGGCGTCGCGTTCGGCCGCTACTACGAGACGGCCGAGGAACCGAACGGCGAGACGTCCGAGCTCGACGAGCAGATCGCCGTTCCCGCGACGGCCCTGCGAGACGATCAGCAGATGACATTGTCCCTGGGCGCCGTGCATTCGAACGATGCAGCACGGGGAACAGCCTGAATCCTTTCCTCCGCGATGCCATGGAACCGTTCCCACGGCCCGTCCCTAGCGATCACGGCTCGTCACGGCCGCCTTGCGGCGACGAATTTGCGTGCAACATTGGACGCTGTGGGGATACCCTTTCCGGGCGAGGTGAAGACATGGACGGATACGCGAGGACGCGGGTGCTGGCGGCTGGCGTGGCGCTGGCTGGTTCCGCGCTGCTGCAGGGTTGTGCGGTCGTGACGGCGCCGTACGCTGCCGAGCGCGCACCCGTGGCGAGCCACAGCATGGTCACGCGCTTCGACAAGCGCTTCCTGCGTGCGGACGGCACCGCGCCCACGGGCGGCTCCCCGCTGTACATGCCACGCTCGCGCGAGCGTGGCATGTTCTACTTCCGGTATTGACGAGTCAGCCGCGGAGCAGCGACTCGAAGAGTGACAACGCTCGCGGGTCGCCGCTCTGCCCGAGCCAGAACAGCGCACGCCGGCGGACGGCAAGGTTCGCGTTCGTCCGCGCGACGTCGAGCAGCGGCGCGATCCCTTCGTGATTGCGCAGCTGTGACAGCACGAACACGGCGTGCAGCTTGACGTCGTCCCTGTCGTCGGCGTCGTCATCGGCCAGTGTCGCGGGGTGTCCGCCGATGGCGGCGCCAGCGAAGCGTGACAGCCAGAACGCCGCCTCCGTCCGAACGCCGCGCCGCTGGCCGGACGAGTCTCGCGCGATGTCGAGCAGCGTCGGCCAGACGACGACGCCGTCCGCGAGCACGGCTGGCGTGATCGCGCGCGCGGCAGCGCGTCCTTCGCCTCGTGCCGCGAGCGCGAGCAGCCAGCGGGCCGCGTCTCCTGGAGAAACGGTGCCGAGATCGCGGCCGTCCAGCGGTGTCGTCGCGCCAACCGAGCTCTCGAGCTGATCCACCTGTCCGTCGCGCATCGTGAAGCGCACCCGCACGGGCCCATGCACGCAGGGGCGCCGCTCACCATTGCTCCGGACATGCGATCGGCCGATGCTGATGGATCCCTCCCCGTCGCCGCATACCTCTGGCCGTGCAGCGAAGGAGAAGCTCACGCGACCATCGCCGGCGGCGGCGATGCGGTCAGCGAGCGACTGCGCTCCGGCAGAGTGCAGCGCAAGGAGCAATGCGCCGAGGAGAAGGGGTGAGTGGCGCATGATCACCTCGTGAGCAGGTCGCTGATGAGCTTCGTCACGCGATCGTCCTTCTTCTGTGCGAGCCAGAAGAGCGCCTTGCCGCGCATGCGCCGATCGGGATCGGTGCGCGCGATCTGCATCAGCGCATCGAGCGCCGCGTCGTCATCGCGCTGGGACAGCACGAAGATCGCATGTTCGCGCAGGTTCGGCTCGTCGAGATCGCGGTAGGCTGCCACGAGCTCACGGGTTGGGGTCGCGTCACGCTGTCCCGCCCAGAATAGAGCCGAGCGACGAATCGCCGTGGATTCCCGTGGGTCGCGCACCCGCTCGAGCAGCCAGCGACCTCCATCCGCGCCCTCCTCGGCGACGCCCTGGATCACGGACTCCTTGAGTCGCGTGCCTTGAAGCGACGGAAAGATGCCGCGCAGGTAGGCGAACTCCGAGGCCGCGACGCCGTCACCGTGCGACAGGGCGAAGATGGCGTTCCGGCGCACCCGCTCCGTCTCCTTCTGATCCTCGATCACGGCGTGGAGCGCCCGGACTGCACGCGCATCGCCGGTCTGGCCGAGCCAGAAGACCGCGTCGTGGCGGACGTCGTCGTCCCCGCTGTGCGCGAGCTCGATCAGCGCAGGCACGCCGGCGCCGTCGTCGATCGTGGCGAGTGCGGCGAGCGCAGCGCGAGCGACGTCCGGTGTGCCGCGCGCGAAGGCGGCGAGCGCCGGCACGTCGCCGGCTCCCCCGAGCTGCCCTACCCACTGCAGTGCCTGGCGTCTGGTGTCGGCACGCCGCGCGCTGTCGCGCGCGATGGCGAACAGGTCCGGCACGATGGCGACGTCGGCGGCCAGCACCGCCGGCAGAAGGATGCGTCGCTTCCCGCCGGAACCTTCGAGCGATGACACATGCGCGAGGAACCATGCGGCGGCATCGCGGCTGGATACGACGCCCAGGTCGGTCACCCGCCCCGACGCCTCGCGCCACGCGCCGCCGACCTGGGTGCGAACACTCACCGGCTTGCCATTCTCGACGGTCAACGAAACGCGCAGCGGTCCGGGGACGCAGCGCGCGTCGCTCCATCGGCCGTACGACTCGAACGAATCGGCGAAGAGAGCGCGCCGGAATCCCACGACGCCGCGGCCGTCGCCGCAGACTCCCGTTCGGGCGTCGTACTGCATGCGCACTTCGCCATCCGCGGCCTGGGCGATGCGCGCCGCCAGTGTCCCCTGAGCCGCCAAGGGCGCGGCGAACGACGTGGCGGCGATGACGATAGCGGCGAAGAATCGACGTGGCATGTGGCTACCCCTTGGAGATGATGTCGAGCAGCAGCTGCTGAACGCGCGGATCGTTCATCTGTCCGAGCCAGAAGATCGCCTTCTTGCGCATCTCGGGATCGCGATCGCTGCGCGCGATGTCGATCAGCTTGTCCGCCGCGGCGCGGTCGCGCGATTCCGACAGCACCCAGATGAGCTGCTCCTTGAGCCGGCGCTCGCCGATGCGCTCGTAGAGCGGGATGAACTCGCTCGCCGTCACGCCGGCCTCGCCGGCGGTCCAGAGCGCGTGCTTGCGGACCTCGATGCTCTGCGACCCGTCGGCCGCG
>DASSIC010000505.1:0-2323 GCA_035692325.1 Gemmatimonadaceae bacterium
TTCTTCTATCGCCCGCTGCTCCAGGAGTACGTGCCGTCCGTGCAGCTCGTGATTCGGACCGAGCCGGCCGCGCCGGTGCTTCCGGCGCTGCGCGACAGCATTCGCGCGCTGGATCCGCGGATGGCGCTCGTCGGCGTGGAAACGCTCGAGCAGCACATGCAGCTTCCGCTGTTTCCGGCCCAGGCGGCGGGAGTGCTGCTCGGCATGTTCGGCGCGCTGGCGCTCGCGCTCGCGGTCGTCGGTCTCTACGGCGTGGTGTCGTACTCGGTCAGCCAGCGGGCGCGCGAGATCGGCGTGCGCATGGCGCTCGGCGCCCAAAACGGCGACGTGCTGCGTCTCGTGCTTGCACAGGGTCTCCGGCTGACGCTGATCGGCCTCGGCGTCGGATTCGCCGGCGCGCTCGTCGTAAGCCGGGTGTTGTCGAGCGTGCTGTATGGCGTGAGCCCGACCGATCCCGTGGCATTCGGCGCCGTCGCGCTCGCACTCACGCTGGTTGCGCTGCTGGCGAGCTACGTCCCGGCGCGATGGGCCACCCGGGTCGATCCGATACGGGCGCTGCGATCGGAGTAGAGCGATGCGGACGGGCCGGCCCGGTCGATGCGGCTGTCAACGGCGGGGACGAACGCGATTCCGGTCAGGCTTCCCTGTCCGGACATGATCGTGCGGCGATTCGAGCCATCGAGGTTGGCGCTGTAAACGTTGCCGCCGAGATCGGTGACGTAGACGCGGCCTCCCACCGCGTCCAGCGCGATCCCGATGCCTTCCTTCAACCCGCCGAAGAGGATTTGAACATCGCGGCGCGCCGACGGGTTCACACCTTTCGGAGGATCCATCGGCGCGCGCGAGACGGTGTTTCCGCGGGGCGGGTCGCCGCGGTCGGTCCAATACATCATCCGCGTCCGCGTATCCACATCGAGATCGATCGGCTCCGGCAAACCATCGACGAGCACTTCGACGTCGGAGCGATGCGCCGGATCCATTCCTGATGGAATCTCGAGGTTCGCGCGCCGGATCGACCCCGTGTTCGCCGGGTTGCCGCCCTTTTGCGTCCAGTACACGTTCCCCCGACGCACATCGAGCGCAATCCCGACGCACCAGTTGGCTTGATTGGCGCGCTCCACGCCGCCGTCGGCGGTGCCCTGGGGGACCTGGGGTCTGACCCCGGTTTGACCCCGGTCTGACCCCGGTCTGACCCCCGTTTCGATCAGCGTCTCCACCTGCGATCCATCCACGTTCGCGCGCATGATGCGCATCCCCTCGCGGTCCGACCAGTAAAGCTTTCCGTGCGCCGCATCGAGCTTGAGCTGCTTCGGCGTGAACGTGCCGCCCTCGGCGACGATCTTCGTCACGCCGCTGCCATCGAGTCTCGCTCGCTGGATGTAGCCGTCGTCCGCGCTCGCCGCCCCCATGTGCGTCCAGTACATGTAGCCGGACTCCGCGTCGGCGACGATGCCGTCCGGCGTGCCGCGAAGGCCCGTGACGAGCGTCCTGACGTCGGTTCCGTCGGTGTTGGCCGACACCACGCGGCCATCGCGGACGTCGAGGAAGAACAGCCGCGCAGCCGCCGGGGCGGGGGCGAGGAGCGCGGCGCCCGTCAACGCGGCCGCGAGGGAGGCGATCAGGGCGCGCATGGCGTCATTGTGCGCCACTTCCAGTCGTCGAGGGGCCGAATCCCCACCGCGCGCGCAGTCGCTCCCGGAACTTCTCCCGCTCCTCGGGCGTCATCGGCTGACAGCGGTCCGCCATGCGTCGGCGCGGGCCGCCGCCGCGCATTCCGACGCCGCCGAAGAGGATCCGGCACAGCGCGAGGAGCCCGAGCGCCTGCCAGAAGGTGATCACCGGCCACCCGAAGATCGTCGGCACCAGCCAGTTCCACAGCAGCATCACCACGCCCCCGCCGATGGCGATGAAGACCGCGAAGGCGACGATCGCCAGCGGTGCGAACAGAATCACTTTCATCATCCTCGTCATGATCGGGTCCTCACTTCTTCGTCAGTTCGTCGTGGAGGTTCTGCAGCCGGGCGCGCAGGTGCAGCACCGCATACCGTTTGCGCGAGAGCAGCGTGTTCACGCTGACGCCGCTCGCGGCCGCCATCTCCTTGAACGTGCGTCCGTCCAGCTCGTGGGCGACGAACACCTCGCGCTGTTCCTTCGGCAGCTCGTCGATGGCGAGCTCGAGCTCCTCGAGCAGCACCTGACGCGCGTAAAGAGCGTCGGGGCCGGCGTCGGGCGATGGCAGCCAGTCTTCGAGCTGCAAACGTTCCTCGCCCTCCCCGCCGTCCGCGTATTCGGTGACAGGCTCCGGCTTCTGGCGGCGGAACAG
>DASSIC010000506.1:0-3809 GCA_035692325.1 Gemmatimonadaceae bacterium
CGCCACGAGGTTCAGCAGCGTGGACTTTCCCGACCCCGAGGGCCCCATCAGCGCCGTGAAGCTTCCCTCATCGAAGTCGATCGTGAGCCCATTGTAGACGTCCACCGTCTGCGCCTCGCGCTTGAACGACTTGTCGACATCACGGATTTCGACGAGAGCCATGAGGTGCTCCGAGAGGGAGGTATGCGGGGCTGAGAGTGAACGGTGAACGGTGAACGGTGAACGGTCACTACGCAGTTACCGATCACGGTTCACGGATCACCGTTCACGAGTTGTTCGCAATCTTCACCTTCATTCCTTCCAATGGAGTGTCAACCCCTCCGGTCAGCAGCTGCTCGCCGCCATTGAGTCCGGAGCGCACTTCGAGGAAACCGCCAGACACCGGCCCGGTCGTCACCACGCGCTTCGTCAACTTCCCGTCGCGCACGATCCACACGACGCTCGTGCCGCCCTCGCTGCGCACCGCCGCAGAGGGGATGCGAATGATCGTGCGAACGGGCGCCGAGCCGGTGACGGCCGGCGCCGGCTCGAGGAAATCCACCTTCGCACCCATCTCCGGCAGGATGCGCGGATCGTGGTCGTCGATCGTCACCTTCACCTGCACCGTCGCCCGCTGGCGGTCGGCGGTGGGGACGACCTGACGCACCATCCCGCGGAAGCTCGTGTCGGGGTAGGCATCGAGCGTGATGCGCGCCGGACGACCGCTGGCGATGCGTCCGATGTACGCTTCGTTGACATCCACCTCGACCTCGAGCGTCGAGAGATCGGCCATCGTCACGACGGCGCCGCGCGTCAACCCGCCACCCACCGACGGCGCGACCACCTCACCCACCTCGGCATCCTTGCGCAGCACGGTGCCCGTGAACGGCGCGCGGATGATCGTGTTGTCGTTGTTCGCCTGCGCCAGGCGCAGCCCCGCCTCGGCGCTCCGCTTCCGCGCGAGCGCGGCGTTGAGCCGTGCGTCGGCCTGCGCGGCGCGGCTCGTCGCCGCCTCGAGATCCTGCGTCGACACGAGGGTCGGATTGCTCTTGCGGATGTCGCGCAGGCGCCCCGCTTCGCGCTCGAGCTGATCGCGATCGCTCGTCGCCTCGATCACGCTCGCGTCGGCCGACGCCACGTTCGCCTGCGCCTGCGACACCGCCGCCTGGAGGTCGGCGTTGTCGAGCCGCGCGATGACGTTGCCGCGCTTCACGTACGAGCCCTCGCTCACGCCGAGGTAGGCGAGCCGCCCCGCCGTCTTGGCCGAGACGGAGGCCTTGGTGCGGGCCACGACGTAGCCGTTCGCGGTGACGGAAGTCGCCCCACCTGCCGCTGCGCCACCGCCGCCGGTGCTCGCCGTCACGACCTGCACCGTCGGCACCGCGCGCGCCCTGAGCACGAACGCCGTGGCGCCGAGGATCACCAGCGCGATGCCGAAGATGATCGCGTTGCGGCCGAACGCGCGGCGCACCGTCGGCGGCGGCGCGTCGCGGTTGATGCGGAGCTTGGAAAGATCGGCGGGAGCGGCCATACGTCGTCCAAACGACGGGGGATTCCGAACCTACGAAATTCCAGCCGCCCGCGCGAGGGCGGGCTCAGCAGCGACGGTCGCCGCGCACATACCGGTGGTACCGGTAGAGACGCCACAACCCGAGAAAGATCTCAGGTCGTCCGTGCCACCACGACCGCGAGCCCGTCCAGCGTCGTGGCGAATTTCGGCGACCATTCGCTCGCTTGCTCCAGCTTTCGGCTCGAGATGCGCAGCGAGCGCGATAGCGTCTCGCCGAGGGAGCCAGCGAGTCGGGCCGTCCACGAGGGCAGGAATCGAGGCGGCTTCACGCCGAGCAGCCGCGCGAGTCCATCAGCGAGCTCGCGTCGCCGAAGCGGCTCTCGTTCGACGACGTTGTAGATGCCATCCGGGACGCCGAGTGCGGCCGCCACCGCCGCTGCGGCGTCGTCGAATGCCACGAAGGAGAACCAGCTCTCCGGTCGCCCGAACAGCGGGAACCAGCCGCGTCGTACCGTATCGAGGATCTGCGCGGTCGCCGGGTCGTTCGGACCGTACAACCCGCCAAAGCGAAGCACCACCGCCGAGCCTCCCGCGCGCGAGAACCGCTCGGCGTTCGACTCGGCGTCGAGCACCGACCGGTTGTACTTGCCCGGCTGCACCGGCGACGACTCGTCGATCCAGCGATCGCCGGAGTCGGCATAGATCGGGGCGAACGATTCCTGTATGAAGCGCTTCGCCGTCCCCGCGGCGATGGCTGCCTCGACGAGGTTCGCCGACACGAGGCGCCGCACGCGATCCATCTCGCGCCATGCACCGGGCAGCAGGCCGCGCCACACCGGCGCCGGGACCGCTGTCGCGAGGTTGACGATCGTGTCGTATCCCACCACGGCGCGATGCACCGCGCCGGGATCGAACAGATCGACCGTTACGGCGCGCGCGCCGAGACGCTCGAGGAGCGCGCGCTTGTCCGGCGTGCGGCCCACGGCTGTGACGTCGTGCCCGGCCGCGACCAGCAGGGGGATGGCGCGCGCGCCGATCACGCCGGTGGCGCCCGCAACGAAGATGCGCACGCTCGTGCTCCGGCTCAGGCGTGAGCAGCGTGTTCCGGCTGGCGAGCCCGCGGCTGATAGGTGCCCGGCTCCGTGCGGAAGGTGATCGCCACGCGGTTCCATGCATTGATCGTGACGATCGCCATCGTGAGCTTCACCAGCTCGTCCTGGCTGAAGAATCGCTTTGCCTCGTCGTACACGTCATCGGGGACGCCGGCCTGACCGATCGCCGTGACCGCCTCGGTGAAGGCGAGGGCGGCCCGCTCGCGGTCGGAGAAGAATGGCGTCTCGCGCCACACCGGCACGGCGTAGATCCGCTGCTCGGTTTCGCCGTCGACGCGGGCGTCCTTGCTGTGCATGTCCACGCAGTAGGCGCAACCATTCATATAGGAAGCGCGGAGCTTGATCAGCTCGATGAGGCTGGGCTCCAGCCCGCTGTGCCGGACGTAGAGCTCCAGCCCCATGATCGCGCGGTAGGCGTCGGGGGATACTTTCGAGGCATCGAGTCGTGGGGTCATCTCAGGATCTCGGTTTGTGGGTTCAGCGACTAAGACGGCAGGTCGTCGAGCTTGTGACAGACGGCGTCAATCTGTCACAACCGGCGTGGTCGGCCGTCTCCCGGTTCAGTGGTCAGATTGAAACTGCATTGAACAAACCAAGAGAGCACAGAGGAAGTTGAGAAAATGCATTTTGGCGGTCCTCTGTGCCCTCTGTGTCCTCTGTGGTTTGTTCATGCTTTTCACCCCGCCGACATGATCTGGATGCTCGCTCTAGCGCGGGAAAGGCAAATTGGACAAACCACAGAGAGCACAGAGGAACACGAGAAAAGCTTTAGAGGATCGCTGTTGTCCTCTCTGTGGTCTGTGCACGCCATTGACCATGACGCCGCGATCTGAACAACAATTGAGGCTCGGGACAGCCAGCAATGCCTGACTCGCTCTCGATATTCGCTCATCATCGCGATCGCCTGTTCGGGATCGCGTACCGCATGCTCGGCACGGTGGCCGACGCCGAGGACGTCCTTCAGGACGTCTATCTGCGCTGGCATCAGGCCGATCACGCGGCAGTGCAGAACGCCGAGGCGTGGCTCGTGGCCGTGACGACTCGGCTCTCGATCGATCGGTCGCGCGCCGCCGCCACCGAGCGCGAGCGGTATGTCGGATCGTGGCTCCCCGAGCCGATCGCCACGAGCGCCGAGTCGGTCACCGACCGGAACGCCGAGCTGGCGTCGGATCTGTCGATGGCCTTTCTCGTCCTGCTCGAGCGTCTCG
>DASSIC010000507.1:0-4805 GCA_035692325.1 Gemmatimonadaceae bacterium
GGCGCACCGGGCGAGTCCCGCGAGCCGGTGGCCGATCGGCCCGTGCCCACGCCGGCGCCCGTCTCCGAAGCCCCGCGTGAAGCGGTGAGCCCGGAGGCGCAGGGGCGCATCCTGGTGGTGGACGACCACGAGGACAACATCGAGGTGCTGCGCGTCCGCCTCGAAAGCTGGGGCTACGGTACCGACGCCTGCTACAACGGGACCGACGCGCTGGCGTACGTGGAGCGCACACCCCCCGACCTCATCCTGCTCGACGTGATGATGCCGGAGATCTCGGGGATCGAGGTCGCGCGGCGGATCAAGGGGAACAAGGCGCTTCCCTTCATCCCGATCATCATGCAGACGGCGCTCGACTCCACCGAGGACAAGGTCCAGGGGCTCGAGGCCGGCGCGGACGACTACATCACCAAGCCGATCGACTTCGCGGAGCTCAAGGCGCGGCTGCGCTCCATGCTGCGCATCAAGCGCCTGCAGGAGGCGCTCGAGGAGCGCGAGAAGGAGCTGCTCGAGGTGAACGAGCGGCTGCGCTTCATGTCCCAGACGGACGCCCTCACGGGGCTCGACAACCGGCGCCATCTCAACGACCGGATCGACGAGATGTTCCAGCACGCGCAGCGCCTCAACGAGCCCTTCTCGCTCGTCATGTGCGACCTGGACAAGTTCAAGAGCGTGAACGACACCTACGGCCACCAGGCGGGTGACGAGGTGCTCAAGCAGCTCGCGAAGATCCTGAAGGAAGAGGCGCGCGAGATCGATCGCGTGGGTCGGTACGGCGGCGAGGAGTTCATGCTGCTGCTGCCGGGCACCGTGCTCGACGCCGCGGTGACGTTCGCCGAGAGGGTGCGCAAACGGATCGAGGGTCATACATTCACCTTCGACGGAGGCACCCTCCAGCGCACGGCGAGCTTCGGCGTGTCGGGGTGGCCGCATCCGTCCATCGGCGACAGCGACGCCCTCGTGCGTACCGCGGACGACGCGCTCTACGTCGCCAAGGAATCCGGCAGGAACCGCGTCATCCGTTACGACGGCGACGAGTTCAACGCGCATCAATCCCAGAAAGATGGAGCAGACGCTGCCGCCCGGCCCGACTTCGCCGCCGCCGAACCAGGAGATACCACACCCCGGTGACGAGGTGGCGCGCCTCCGCGCGCGCGTCGCCGAGCTGCAGCGCGAGCGTGATCACCTCGGCGCCATCGTCGACATCCTGCAGGAGGTCTCGGCCTCCCTCCACTTCGTCGACGTCCTCCAGACGATCGCCCGCAAGCTCGGCGAGACTTTCGGCCTCGATCGCTGCGCGATCTTCCTTTCGGGGGACAAGGACGAGGTTCGCCTCGTCGCCAGCTACGAGGATCCGACGATCCGCAATCTGGTCGTGGATCTCAATCGCTATCCCGAGCTGAAGCGGGCGTTCGAGAGCGGCGAGACGGTGTTCATCCCCGACGCCGCGAACGATCCGATGCTGCGCAGCATCAAGTCGCAGCTGGACACGCGCAACGTACGCTCGATCGTCGTCGTCCCCATTCGCTGGGAGGGCTCGGTGATCGGCGCGATCTTCCTCCGCACGGAGAAGAACGCCGAGCCGTTCAGCGAAGCCGACGTCCACTTCTGCCAGACGGTGGCGTCGCTCACGGCCAAGGCGCTGCGCAACGCACACCGCTTCGAGACGCTGCTGCACAGTCAGGAAGAGGTCGGCATCGCGCAGCGGAAGGCCGAGCTCCAACGCGTGGCGCTCGTCGGATTCCTGCGCCGGCTGCTCGACCGCTATGCGAAGGGCGAGGAGCACACCTGGGCCGAGACGCTGCTGCCCAAGGCGGCCGACGAGGAGCTGGAGCGACTGGTGACGGTCGCGATGCAGGTGCTCGAGGAAGAGGCCAAGGGCTAGGCGCACCCGGCATGCCCTCAGTCTCGCCCGAGCGCCGCGCCGCCGAGCTGCGGGCGCTGCTTCACCAGGCGTCGCACGACTACTACGTGCTCGACCGCCCCACGATCTCCGACGCCGACTACGACCGCTTCTTTCGCGAGCTCCAGGAGATCGAGCGTGCGCATCCCGCGCTGCGCACACCGGACTCGCCGACGATGCGCGTGGGCGCCGAGGCGGCGAGCGCGCTGGCCAAGCACACGCACGTCGTGCCGATGATCTCGCTCGGCAATGCCTTCACCGAGGGAGAGCTCGCCGAGTGGGAGGAGCGCATCGCCCGGCTCGTGGGTGACGATGCGCGCCGCGCCGGCTACGTGACGGAGCTCAAGATCGACGGTGCGGCGGTGAGCATCACCTATCAGGAGGGCGTCCTCACGGTGGGAGCGACGCGCGGCAACGGCGTGGTGGGCGAAGAGGTGACGGCCAATCTGCGCACCCTCCGCGACGTGCCGCTGCGGCTGCGCGGCGACGACGTGCCTTCATTGCTCGAGATCCGCGGCGAGGTGTACATGCCGTTCACGGGATTCGAGAAGATGAACGAGGAGCGCGTGGCGGCGGGAGAGCCGGTATACGCGAATCCGCGCAACACCGCGGCGGGCGCGTTGCGGCAGCTCGATCCCTCGATCACCGCGCGTCGTCCGCTGCGGTTCTTCGGCTACACCGTCGCCGTGCCCGCGGGGACGTCACTTCCCTTCACCACCCAGTGGGAGCTGCTCGCGACGCTCGAGCGGTGGGGCGTTCCCGTCGCGCCGCATCGTCGGCGGTGCACGTCGCTGACCGAGGTGCACGAGTGGGCGCGCGAAGTCGAGCAGAAAGTGCGGGGGGAGCTCGACTTCGCGATCGACGGCGGCGTCGTCAAGGTGGACAGCCTGCGATTGCAGGACGAGCTGGGCGTGGTCGGCGGGCGCGAGCCGCGCTGGGCGGTGGCGCGCAAGTTCGCGCCGGACATCGCCGAGACGGTGCTGAAGGACATCCAGGTGAACGTGGGGCGCACCGGATCACTCAATCCGTTCGCCGTGCTGGAAGCGGTGGAGATCGGTGGAACGACGGTGCAGCTCGCGACGCTGCACAACTTCGACCTCATCAAGGCAAAGGACCTGCGCGTCGGGGACGTGGTGCAGGTGAAGCGCGCGGGTGACGTGATCCCGCAGGTCATCGGCCCGGTGCCGGAGAAGCGCGACGCGAAGAATCCCCCGAAGCCGTACAAGCCGCCGAAGCGGTGTCCGTCGTGCGATACGCCGGTCGAGCGCGACGAGGAGGAGGCGGCGACCTACTGCCCGAACGTCGCCTGCCCCGCACGGCAGCTCGAGGCGATCGTGCACTTCGCGTCGCGCAGCGCCATGGACATCCGCGGCCTCTCGTACGCACGCATCGAGCAGTTCATCGGCGCGTCCCTCGTGCACGACGTGGCCGACCTGTACGACCTGACGGTGGAGCAGCTCACGTCGCTCGATCGGTTCGCCGAAAAATCGGCGGAGAATCTCGTGGACGCGATCGCCGCATCCCGGCAGCAGCCGTTGTCGCGACTCCTGTTCGGCCTCGGCATCCGTCATGTGGGGCAGACGGCGGCGCAGCTGCTCGCGCGCCATTTCGGAACGATGGACGCGCTGGCCGCCGCCACGGCCGACGACATCCTCGCCATTCGCGGCATCGGCGAGGGGATCGCGCACGCGGTGGTGGCGTTCTTCCACGACGAATCGGCCCGCGAGCTCGTACAGAAGCTGAAGGTGCGGGGGCTGACGCTGTCCGAGCCACAGTCGGTCTCGGCGGGGGGCTCGTTCAAGGGGATGACCTTCGTCGTCACCGGCACCCTCCCGACGCTGTCACGCGCGCAGGCGACGGAGCTGATCGAATCGCAGGGGGGCCGGGTGACGAGCGGCGTGTCCAAGGCCACCACCGTGGTGGTGGTGGGCGAGGAGGCAGGCAGCAAATTGGAGAAGGCGAAGACACTCGGCGTGGAAACCATCGACGAGGCGGAGCTGCTGCGACGCGCCGCATCACCGGCGGTCGCGTCGTGACGAGCGTCTCGCTCGAGCCGTCCACTGAAGATCGGACTACCTTCACGGAACACATGACCATCGACCTCACCGGCACCGGCATGCTCGCGATCACGCGCGATGCGCTCATCGCGCTGCGCGCGGCGCTCATGCGCGACACCGGCCCCGCTGGCGCCGGCTACCTCCAGGAAGCCGGATACGCGGGCGGGGGCGCACTGTTCGAGGCGTTCCGCCAGTGGCTCGCCGCACGCGGCTCGGGCGCACCCGAGGCGCTGTCGGTCGAGGACTTCCAGCGCGAGGCGACGGAGTTCTTCCGCCAGGCCGGATGGGGCTCGCTGCACGTGGGCGCGCTGCACGACACCGTGGCCACGCTCGACACCGACGACTGGGTCGAGGCGACTCCCGAGACCCCACTCGACCAGGTGGGCTGCTCGTATTCCGCCGGCATGTTCGCCGACTTCTTCGGCCGGGTGGCCGACGCGCCGCTGGCGGTGATGGAGGTGGAGTGCCGCTCCGCCGGGGGCCAGCGGTGCCGTTTCCTGCTCGGCAGCGCCGACGTCATGCAGGCCGTGTACGACGGGATGAGCCAGGGGCTGCGGTACGAGGACGCGGTGAGCGCCTCGGCGTAGCGCCTACCCCCCGATCGTCTCCCGGTACAGCGGGTTCGGCACCAGCTCGCCCTGAAAGAGCACCTCGCGGTCCCAGGGCAGCACGATCGTGCTTTCCGTGGCCAGCGCGTGGTAGTCCGGCTCGTAGGGGCCCGTCTTGAACGCCACCGCCGTGCGCACCTCGGCGGCGTCGGCGTTCACGATCGCGCTCACGGCGAGGCGCATCGTCTCCCCGGAGTCGCAGGTCTCGTCCACCAGGAGCACCCGCTTGCCGCGCACGCC
>DASSIC010000508.1:0-2683 GCA_035692325.1 Gemmatimonadaceae bacterium
AGCCAGAGCAGCGGCAACGTCGGCCAGCGGCTTCGTGCCGCCGCCGTGACGCCGAGGTGCCCGGTGATCACAGGGGCAGGAACTTCTTCACTTCCTCGATCAGCCGAACGGGGGGCACCGGCTTCGCCAGATATTCGTCGCACCCGGACGCCATGGACGCATCGCGGTCCCACGAGCTGGCCAGTCCAGTGACGACGATGATCGGGATGTCGCGCGTGTCGATGTCCTGCTTGAGCGTGCGCACCGCGTTCCAGCCGCTGGTGCCCGGCATCGTGACGTCCATCAGCACGAGCCCGGGCCGTTCGCGCCGCACCATCTCGACCGCCTCCGTTCCGTCCGCTGCTTCCACGACGCGATAACCCACTCCGGTGAGGAGGGCGACGTAGAGTGAGCGTTGTTCGGCGTTGTCTTCCGCGACGACGATGGTCGGCGCGTTGGAAGCCGGTGACGGCATGGGGGAGGGGCGGAGGTTCCGGTTAAGGTTACCTCCCGGACGCCGAGTTAGGCAGGGGCGGCGCCAGCTTGTTCCTGCATTGCGGAAGGGCCGCGCTTGCGCGCGGCCCTTCGGGGACACTGCCCGACCGGGGGCGGTGCCTACCGTCGCACGGCGCCGCGAGTCGCCGCGTTGACCGTGGTATCCACCGCCTGAAGCACCTGTGTCAGGATCTGCGGATTCCGATCGAGGGTGAGGACCACCCGATCCACGATGCGCGCCACGTTGTCGAGATCGACGTAGAGGTACGCCTCGGCGAGCACTCCGCTGATGCTGAGCTGCACCTTGCGGATGCCGACGTCCACGCCGGCGGTGATCTGCACGAAGTTCATCGCGTTCGCGTCGAGCGACACGTGAGCGCGGACGTCCTGCACCGTGAGCCCGATCGAATCCACGGAGAGCTCGGGGACCTCGAGGATCACGTCGCGGTTGGGGGTGATCCCCGCGTTCGACGACGGCGCGATGCGCTGGCCGGCGGGACGGCGCGTTTGGGCGGTGTCGCGCTGTGCCTGGGCGAGAGCCGGCAGCAGCACGAGGCAGAGCGCGACGAGACTCATGAAACGCGAACGCATGGACTATCTCCTTGGTGGTGCCGGTGGGGTGCTGCCTGGCGTCCGCCCGATCGCCGCGAGGGCGCCCGGATCGGCCTTGAGATGGATCTGCCCGTGCACGTCGTGCAGCGTGATGGTGATGCGTTGCAGCGTCGCCGTGGCGCCGGCGCAGGCATGCCACGGTGCATGGCGCGCGCCCGCGGTGCCGGCCACGCCGAGCGACACGCCCGCCGACAGGCTGTCGCGCTGCCAGCTCCGGTCGGCGATGTCGAGCGTGATCACGGTGTCGATCGGACCGCGCTCGGTGTCCGCTCCTGGCGTCGCGGTCGGCCGGCCCGTCGAATCGGGCGCCGCACCCGACCACAGGTGCAGCAGGGCGCCGGTGCGCGGACAGGACAGCGAGCGCGTGGACGTGTCGGCGCGAACGCTCGCAGTCGAGTCGCGACGTTGTGCCTGCGCCGGTGTTGCGGCCAGCACACCTGCGGCGGCGATCAGCGCCGAAAGACGGGACCCGATCATGGCGGTGGCGCTCCCGTGCGCCGCCCCGCCGTGGTGTCGCGCACGCCGATCGACGCACAGGGACCGGCGGCCTGACCGGCCGGCGCCGCGCCGGTGATGCGCGCGGAGATGCACTCGGCGTTGAGACGGCCGAGGATCTCCACCGCTACATAGATGTCGCGGTACGTGGTGCCACTCACCACCGGCGACGCGAGGTTGCGCCGACCCACGACGCGCACCGAGTCGAGCTGCACGTCGCCGCTCATCTTCACGCAGATCTTCGGCTGCCGGGCAAACTGCACCTCGTCCGCGTGGACGGCGGCGAACAGCCGCACCGTGGTGTGCTGCGCGGTGTCGCGCGGGGCGCGGGGCGCGGGGCGCATGGCGCTTTCCGGCGCCATCACCCCGGAGTCCGGCCCTGTGGCGGCGACGCACGCGCTGGGCTCGGCCGATGCGACGTTCTGCGCGCGCGCTGCGCGCACCCCGCCGGTAGCGGCGAGACAGCAGGCAGCGAACACGAAGGCGGAGGTGATGCGCATGACGACGACGGCGAGTTCAACATCCATGCCCCGTGGCGCGTCCGAGCCCGGGCGGCGGCGGTGGCTTTTTTTTTGCCCCCTCGGCCGTCGCGGCGGTGGACTGCCGCTCACCCACCACGTTCACGCACGACGAGAGGATCGATCTCCATGCGCACCCGCAATCATGCGCTGCTCTTCGCGAGCGCCGTCGCGTTCGGCGCGCCCGCCGCACTGGCACAGGGCGGTGCCGGCAATCCGTCGGGCATGGCGGCCATGCCTGGCCGCGCCGGCCGGATCGAACGCGCGTGCGGGTCGGCCGCCGATACCTCGCTGCGGTTCCGACGCGCCGTCGGCGACAGTCTGAGCATCGCGTCGCCAGCTGCGGCGCCGCCTCAGGGTACCACTCCGATCACCGGCGGCACCCAGCGCTCGCACGAGTATCCGGAGTACGACGTGGTGCTCGACATCCCGAACGTCTGCGTCCAGAACATTCATCTCAAGGTCGATACCGTCACCGCGAAGATCAATCTCGACGCGCGCATCTCGAACCTCGTGCGGCTGAATGCCGGCGCCGACGTGTTCATCGGCGACGTCGATCTCACGATTCGCGGCGTGCGCGCGCA
>DASSIC010000509.1:0-2793 GCA_035692325.1 Gemmatimonadaceae bacterium
ACGAGTGGCACATCACCAACGCGCAGCGCAGCGGCGTCGTGGGCGAGGTGGTCGTGCTCATGGCGCCGTGGATCATGCCCCTCATGATGCTGCTCGCGGGGGTGAGCACCTGGTATTCGCTGCGCCGCCGCGGCAACGGCGACTATCTGCGCGAGCGCACCGTGCGCGTCTTCCTGCCGCTCCTCGTGGGCACGCTGCTCCTCGTACCGCCGCAGGTCTATCTCGAGCGCCGGATGCGCGGCCAGTTCGCCGGCTCGTTCGTGGAGTTCTACCCCCACTTCTTCGACGGCATCTACCCGACGGGCAATCTGTCGTGGCACCATCTCTGGTTCCTCGCGCATCTGTACGGCTACTCCATTCTCGCGCTGCCGCTCTTTCGCTATCTGCAGCACTCGCGCGGCTCGCGGGCGTTGCACGGGGCGGCACGCGTGACCGCCGGTCCGGCGGGCCTGCTCTGGCTCGCGCTGCCGCTCGTCGTCGAACGTTCGCTGCTGTGGGGGCTCTTTCCCGAGCGACACGTGCTGACGAGCGACTGGTCCAATCACGCGCTCCTGTTCGTGGCGTACGTCTACGGCTTCGTGCTGGCGGGCACACCCTGGCT
Organism: Gemmatimonadaceae bacterium; assembly: GCA_035692325.1. Taxonomy (GTDB): domain Bacteria; phylum Gemmatimonadota; class Gemmatimonadetes; order Gemmatimonadales; family Gemmatimonadaceae; genus AG11. The sequence goes on from DASSIC010000509.1 coordinate 602, forward strand.
CGGCATGGTGATCGATGCGCAGTGGCAGCGCGCGCTCGTCGCGGCCATGATCGGCAGTACGGCGATCATGACGGGCGCGTGGGTCGGACTGCTGCCCACCCGCCTTCCGCCGCCGTACTCCTTTGCATACCTGGCCTTCTGGGTGCTCTATGCGCTCGTCGCGTGGGCGTGGATGGTGGCGCTGCTCGGCTTCGCGCGCCGGCGATTGAATCGGACCGACTGGCTCGTGCACCGCGCACAGTCCCGCGCGTACCTGTGGTACGTGATGCATCAACCGGTCGTCGTCGCTGCGGCGTTCGTCGTGGTGCAGTGGCACCTTGGCGTCGCAGGAAAGGTTGCTGCGCTCGCCGTGGTTTCCGTGGCGGGGACCGTGCTCTCGTCGGCGCTCGTGCTGCGCGTGCCATGGCTCGCGGTGATGTTCGGCGCGAGCGCTCCGGCGCGCGTGCGCGCTGAAGTGCCTTCGCCCGCGCCGGGACCGATTCCTGCCGGGAACCTCTCCGTGCCGCGCCAGATAGCTGTTCTGAGGGATGGGCGCGAGACGCCACCGCCGGCGACGACAGGGGGACGATGGCGCGGGCACGACGGACACGATTGATCGAGCGAATGCTGGAAGGCGGCGTGCTGGCGGGCAGCGTGGCCTGGTCGGGGTGCGCGATGACTCGGCCCGCCCGCACTGCTCCGCTCGCCACGCCTACCGACCTCGCCGTCCAGGCGGTGCATTTCCCCAGCGCGTCCGGGAGCACCATTCGCGCGTGGCTCGTGCCCGGTACCGCTGGCGCCGGCGCGATCGTCCTGCTCCATGGCGTCGGCGACAACCGCACCAGCATGCTGGGTCGAGCGGCCTTCCTGCACCGCGCCGGTTACACGCTGCTGCTCCCCGACTTCCAGGCGCACGGCGAGAGCGATGGACGCGCGATCACCTTCGGTGCGCTGGAGAGCCTCGACGCCGCCGCGGCGGTGGACTTCCTACGTGCATCCACGCGCGGCGAGCGGATCGGTCTCATCGGCGTGTCGATGGGCGGCGCGGCCGCCCTGCTCGGCCCCGGCCCCGTTCGCGCCGACGCCTTCGTCCTGGAATCGGTCTACCCGACCATCCGTCAGGCGCTCGACGACCGCCTCGCGGTGTGGCTCGGACCGTTCGGCGCCCTGCGTCGCTTCGTCACTCCATTGATGATCCAGGGGGTGAGTGGAGAGATCGGCATCGGTGAGGATGCCCTGCGTCCGATCGATCGCGTCGGGCAGGCGGGCGCGCCCGTGTTCCTCCTCGCCGGCACGCGGGACAACTACACGCCGCTCGCCGAAGCGCGCGAGCTGTTCGCCCGGGCCAACGAGCCGCGGGAATTCTGGCCCGTCGAAGGCGCGGGACACGAGGATCTGCACGCCTTTGCGCGCGCCGACTACGAGCGGCGCGTCGGTGCGTTCCTCGAGCGCTATCTGCGCCCCCAGCGGATCTCCCGACATCCTTTGCCGGACAGACTGTCCTCCTTCTGAGCGGTAGGGTGAGGAGCATCGCACTGCGAGGCTCTCATGTTCAAGCCACCGCCCTTCACTGCTGTTCTCGCCATCGTATTGCTGGCCGGCGCGCCAGCGACCGCCCAGCGTCCCGACGCCGCGCTCGTGGGCGAGTGGAGCGGCGTCGCCCACGTCACGTCCGACTGGTGCCTCCAGCGCGAGCTCGGCGTCCGCGTCCGCATTCATGACGACGGCACCGTGGAGGGACAGGTCGGCGACGCGACCCTCCGCGATGGCCGCTTCCGGTCGAACCGCAGCGTGGTCGCTCGCGCGATGCGACTGGGCACCGATTGGGTGATCGAGGGGCGCCTCGACGGTCCCATCATCCGACGCGAAGCCGTCGTGCGCGATCACGTACGTCTGCCGCTGAACTGGACCGGGACCGCGCTCGAGGGCGAGCTCGCGACGAGCGGCAGCTATGAACAGCGGCGCGACGACAGGGTGCTGCTCGCATCGGGGCTCGTGCTCCGTCGCGTGGCCAGCGCGCCGACTTCCACTCCGAGGTGATCATGTCCACGACCATCACGCCCGCGCCGACCACGGCGCTTACTCCACAGGTCACGACAGCGCCGCGGACCGACGTCCACGTGCTCGATCTTGCGGACATCGGACGCGCCAACCTCGCCATCGCCGGCGGCAAGGGGGCGAACCTTGGCGAGATGCTGCGGGCCGATCTCCCG
>DASSIC010000510.1:0-5648 GCA_035692325.1 Gemmatimonadaceae bacterium
GGGTGATGAACTCGGTGGCCGGCGGAGGGACCCTGCTCACCTTCCCCGCCCTCGTCGCGGCGGGCCTCTCCCCGCTGCAGGCCAACGCCACGAGCACGGTGGCGCTGCTCCCGGCGGCCCTGACGTCCATGCTCGGCTATCGACGCGAGCTCGCGGGAGCGCACCGCTGGGCGCTCGGCCTCGCGCTGCCCAGTCTCGTCGGGGGCGGGCTGGGCGCCCTCTTGCTGCTGCACACCTCGAACGCCGCCTTCGAGCGCGTCGTCCCCTGGCTGGTCCTCGGCGCGACCGCGCTCTTTCTTCTGCAGCGTCCGCTGATGCGCTGGGTGCGTCGTCACGAGATGGCCGCGCCGAGGCACGGCGTCGCCGAGTCGCAGTCACCCGCGCTGACGTTGCTTGCGATGCAGCTCGTCGTGGGAGTGTACGGCGGCTACTTCGGCGCCGGAGTGGGAATCCTGATGCTGGCGGCCCTCGGGTTCATGGGCTTCACCAACATTCATCGCATGAACGGCCTCAAGAACTGGGGCGGCTTCTGCATGAACGCCGTCGCGGCCGTCACCTTCGCGCTGAGTGGGATCGTGGACTGGCCGGTGGCACTCAGCATGGCGATCGGCTCGATGGCCGGCGGCTATCTCGGCGCCCGTGCCGCGCAGCGGCTGCCGCAGGTGATGGTGCGCGGGGCGGTGGCCGCGATCGGGATCGTGAGCGGCGTGTGGCTGCTGCTCAGGTAGCGCTGCTACCCCTCATCCCCATCTTGTAGATGATCTCCCACTCCTTCTCCGTCACCGGCTGCACGCTCAGTCGGCTCCCCTTCTGGAGGAGCACCATCTTCTCGAGCCCCTTCACGCCGCGCAGGTCGGAGAGCGGAAGCGGCCGCGCGAGTGGCTCGACCGCGCGGAGATCCACCATCATCCAGGTCGGCGAGTCTGGGCGGCTCTTCGGATCGTAGTGCGAGTCGGACGCGTCGAAGGCCGTGGGATCCGGATACGCCTCGCGCGCCACCTCGGCCACGCCCACGATCGCCGCGGGATCCGTGCTCGAGTGATAGAAGAACACGAGGTCGCCCCGCTTCATGCCGTCGCGCATGAAGTTCCGCGCCTGGTAGTTGCGCACGCCTTCCCAGCCCGTGGTCGAGTTCGGGCTGGCGACGAGATCGGCGAAGGAGAAGACGTCCGGCTCCGACTTCACGAGCCAGTAGCGTCGCGCGGTGGTGGCGGTCATCGCTCGCTGGGTGACGGGTCGCGGGAAATGTAGTCGTGCATGACCACCTCCTTGTAGGGGAGGCGAACGCCGATCAGCTTTGGCGCATGAACGAAGTGCTCGCCGCTCTCGCGCTGGTGACCGACACCATGCGCACCATGCTCCTCGTCGGCGGCGTCGTGTTCGCCGGCGTCGCCACGGTCGACTGGGCGGTGCGCACGCGCCGCATCAACCCGTTCAACGGCGTCGCCCGCTTCATGCGCACACGGGTCGATCCTCGGCTGGCGGGGGTGGAGCGCCAGGTGGCGCGTGTCGGCGGGCATCCCGCGTCCACCCCCTGGTGGGCGCTCGTCGCCTACATCGTGTGCGCGCTGCTGCTGCTCGCGGTGCTCGACGTGCTCGCGTCGATGCTGAGCGAGGCGGTGGCCGCGACGTCGCTGGGCGGCGCGGGGCTGCTGCTCCTGGTGGTCCGATGGACCTTCTCGTTTCTTCTCCTCGCCCTGCTCGTGCGCGTGATCGCGTCGTGGCTGCCGCGCCTCGCGGCGACGCCATGGCTGTCGTGGAGCTTCGGAGCGACGGAGTGGATGCTGCGTCCGCTGCGGCGCGTCATACCGACGATCGGTGTGATGGACATCACACCGATCGTGGCATACTTCGCGCTTCAGATCGTGCAGAAGCTGGTCGAGACTGTACTCTTCGCCACGTTGCGTTGAATCACGTATTGCGCGTGGAGCGTCGCGAGGCGAGCATACGCGTGCACGTGCATGTGCAGCCGCGCGCCTCGCGCAGCGAGGTGGTCGGCCTGCACGGCACGGCGCTGAAGGTGCGTCTGCACGCTCCGCCGGTGGACGGCGCGGCGAACGACGCACTGGTGCTCCTTCTCGCCGAGCGGCTCGGCGTTCCGAAGCGCGCGGTACGCATCGTGGCGGGTGAGACGTCGCGGGCGAAGGTGGTGGAGATCGACGGTACGACGGAATCGGCGATCCGCGCCCTGGCAGAACAGACGAACGATAAGTCCTGAAGGAGTCGAGCGACCGATGACGCATGTGATGTTGGTGGGTGGAGACGCGGCACTGCTGGAAGGCCTGGCGCAGGCGCTGGCGGCACTCGGGCACACGCCCAGAGTGGTGCGCACGCTGAAGGAAGCGCGGGCCTGGTCCAGCGCTCAGCCGCCGCTCGTCCTCGTCGTGGATCGCATGCTCGCCAGTGAAGCGGGCGCGGATCTGCTCTCGACGCCTCTCGCTTCAGGCGGCGCGCGGCTGCTGTACCGCACCTCGGCATCGCCGCTGGCGCCGCTGCTCCCCGCCCTGCAGCGCGCGGTGCTGGCCGATCTCACCCTTCCGCTCGAACGACACCGGCTCGTCGCGCTGGTGCAGTCGGTGGGCGAGCGCGCGCGGCTGAGCGGCCGCACGCCAAAGCATACGCCGCCGGAGTCGTCACCCACGCTCTAGGGTCAGCGAAGCCTGCACCCTGCAAGTGACCGAAGGGCCGAATCGCCACGCGCGATTCGGCCCTTCGCGCGTGAGGCCAAGGGGTGAATCAATCGGTGAGCAGCTGTCGTGAGCCGATCGGCGGGTCGTTGCCGCGTTCCTGAGGAGTTCAGGCTCCACAACGCCGGCCGACGTCAAACCCAGGAACCACATGCCGACCGCCACCCACTCCGCTCCTCCCTCTCTCCCCCCGACACACGAGCCATCGCGCCGCCCATCGTCGGCCGCCCCGTCGCGGACCGCAGGCGTGGTCTACGACTCGGAAGACTACGCGATGCTCAATCGACCGATCGAGACAGAGCGACACGCGCGACGCATCATGCGCCATCTCCGCCCGTCCGACGGGCAACGGCTCCTCGAGGTCGGCTGCGGACGCGGCTGGCTCACCCAGCGCATGCAGGAGCGCTTTCCCGCCACCTTCGGCGTGGACGTGAACCCACGCTCGATCGTCCACGCCGTGACGGCGAACCTCCACGTCATGGATGCCGTCGCCCTGGAGTTCGACGACGAGCAGTTCGACCACGTGTATTCCTTTCACGCGATCGAGCACATCATGGACGCCGCCGCCGCACTGCGTGAGATGCACCGCGTGCTGCGGCCGGGGGGACGCGTCCTGCTGGTGTATCCGGCTGAGCCGATCCGCGGCCTCTACGCGATGCCCGGTGCCTGGCTCGGGTTCGGCAACCCGCTGCTGGCGCGGCGACTCCACGTGCACCGGTTCACGCCGGCGAGAATCAGGCGGCTGGCGGCGGAGTGCGGGCTCGCCCACGTCCAGAGCTCGCTCGATCTCTTCATCACACCGCAGTTCGTCACGGTCCTCGAGAAGGCGCGCGTCCCATGACGACCCGGTGGCGCCGTGCGCTGCGCGCCGGTGTGCTGCTCGGCCTGGTCGCCGCACTCGTGGTGTTCGGACGACGCGTGGACTGGCGATCGGCAGCGCTCGTCGTGCGTGCGGCCGATCCGCTGCTGATGGCCGGCGCGCTCACGCTCAACCTGCTGTCGCTGGCGCTCAAGGGGGTGCGCTGGTGGGTCTTTCTCCGTCCGCTGGGCAGCGTGCGCCTGCCCCTCGTGCTGCGGGCGACCTTCGCCGGCGCGTCGCTCAACAACCTCGTCGTGGCACAGGGCGGCGAGGGAGCGCGGGTGCTTCTCGTGTCACGCGCCGCGGGTGTATCGAGTGCCGGCGTACTGGCCGCGCTCGCACTCGAGCGTACGTTAGACGCGGTGAGCTACCTCGCGCTGCTCGTCACCGCGGCATGGATGCTCGATCTGCCGGAGCACATTGCACACTGGCGCGGCGCCGCGGCTGCGGCACTCGCCGTGGCGACGGCGCTACTCGTCGCACTGGGGCTGGCCGCGCGGCGACGCGCGCCCGTCGCCGACCACACGCCGGCCACGACGGGCGGACGACTGTCCGGCTATCTCGGGCGCATGCGGAGCGGGACCGCGATGGTCGCTACGCCGCCTCGGTTGGCCGCGGCCCTGGTGTTGTCGCTGCTGGCGTGGTCGCTGCAGGTGGCCACCTACCATCTCACAGCGCGCGCCGCGCATCTGCCGCTCCCACTCGCCGGATCGGTCGCGGCGATGCTCGCCGTCGGGATCAGCTTCCTCGTGCGCGCGACGCCGGGCAACGTCGGAGTGTTCCAGGTCATCTACGCATTCACCGTGCGGTCGTTCGGCATCGCGGAGGCGCCGGCGATCGCCGTGGCGTTGCTGATCCAGACGCTGCAGGTGATTCCGACGATCGTCCTGGGCACGCTGGTCGCGCCCCGCCTCCTCGCCGGAACTTCCAGACACGAGAGCTGATTCGACCCGTCGAGGCAGAGGGGACCGGCCCCTTCGCCCCACCTTGCTTGCCAGACGAGAGGCGGCCCCCTATCTATAGAGGGTAGTCACAACCGTTCCTCGTGGCGATTTCAAGCAAATTGCGGCCACGTTAATCCCCTGCTAAAGCGCGAGCCCGCACGCCGATCGCGTTTGGGCTCCTTTTTTTTGTCGGTACTCCGAATGTCCGAAGCGCTTTCCAGCTCGTCGCACCCATATCTCCGCGCCCTCGCCGACCGCGTGCTGGTGTACGACGGCGCGATGGGCACCAACATCCAGCGCCACAACCCCACGGCCGAGGATTACGGCGGGAAGGCGCTCGAGGGGTGCAACGACAATCTCGTCCTCACCCGCCCCGACATCATCCAGTCCATCCACGAGTCGTTTCTCGCCGTGGGCTGTGACGTCGTGGAGACCAGCACCTTCCAGAGCACTCCGCACCGCCTGAAGGAGTGGGGGCTGTACGAGAAGGCGCGCGAGCTCAACGTGCAGGCGGCGCAGCTCGCGCGCGCCGCCTGTGACAAGTACGCGACGCCCGACAAGCCGCGATTCGTCGCCGGCTCGATCGGCCCCACCGGCATGCTCCCGTCGAGCAGCGATCCCGCGCTCTCCGACATCACCTTCGAGGCGCTCGCCGAGACCTACTATCTCCAGGCGAAGTACCTGGTCGAAGGCGGCGTCGACGTCCTGCTCGTCGAGACGGCGCAGGACATCCTCGAGGTGAAGGCGGCGCTCACCGGCTTCGAGCGGCTGTTCGCCGAGCTGGGTCGCCGCATCCCGGTACAGACGCAGGTCACGCTCGACGTCAGCGGCCGCATGCTGCTCGGCACCGACATCGCCAGCGCGCTCACCACCCTGGAGGCGATGCGCGTCGACGTCGTGGGGCTCAACTGCTCCACCGGACCGGAGCACATGCGCGAGCCGGTGCGCTTCCTCACGGAGCACGCGTCGCTGCCCATCTCCGTCATTCCGAACGCCGGGCTGCCGCTCAACACCGGCACCGGCGAGGCGATCTATCCGCTCGAGCCGACGCCGATGGCGGAGATGCTGCGCGAGTTCGTGACCGAGTTCGGCGTACGCGTCGTCGGCGGCTGCTGCGGGACGACGCCGGAGCATCTCGCGTCGATCGTCGGCGCGGTA
>DASSIC010000511.1:0-12056 GCA_035692325.1 Gemmatimonadaceae bacterium
GCAGCGGTGATATCCTTCCGGCTCCAACTCACATCACGAGAGTCGACCAATGCCTGACACGCGGCTGCCCGAGATGCCGCAGCCTCCCGAGCTGCTCTATCTCCTGCACGGCGACCCGATCGATCTCGCCGAGGCGCTCGCTACGATGCGCGCGGCGGATGTGGCCGAGGCGCTGCGCGATCTCCATCCCGACGCGGCGGCGAAGGTGATGGCCGCGCTCCCCTTCGACCTCGCCGTCCAGGTGTTCGACGAGCCCGAGCTCGAGGGACATCGCGTCGGCATCATCCAGCAGATGGGCGAGAAGGCGGCGGCGCCCCTCATCGACGCCATGTCGTCGGACCAGCAGGCGGACCTCTTCCGCGAGCTCACCGAGTCGGAGCGGCCACGCTTCCTGAAGCCGCTCGAGCCGCGCACCCGCGACGCGCTGAAGATGCTGCTGCAGTATCCGCCGGAGTCGGCGGGTGGCATCATGACGACGGAGTTCGTCTCGATGCCCGCGACCTGGACGGTGGAGCAGGCGCTCCAGCACATCAGTCAGGTGGGGCGCGCGAAGGAAACCGTCTACGCCATCTACGTGCTCGATCCCGCCGACCACCGGCTCGTGCACGTCGTCTCGCTGCGCGATCTCATGCTCGCCGAGCGCGTGCAGCCCGTGCTGGCCGTCGGCAACAGGCGTCGGCCCCTGTCCGTCACCCCAGCGACCGACCGCGAAGATGTTGCACGCCTGATCTCCAAGTACAACCTGCTCGCCGTACCCGTGCTCGATGCGGCCGGCCGCGTGCTCGGCATCGTGACCGTCGACGACGTGATCGACGCGATCGTCCGCGAGCAGACCGAGGACGTGCAGAAGTTCGGCGGCATGGAAGCACTCGACGAACCGTACACCGAGATCAGCTTCGGCCGGATGATCCGCAAGCGCGCCGGCTGGCTCTGCGCCCTCTTCCTTGGCGAGATGCTGACGGCGACGGCGATGGGGCACTTCGAGGGGGAGATCGCGAAGGCCGTCGTGCTCTCGCTGTTCATCCCGCTCATCATCAGCTCCGGGGGCAACTCGGGCTCGCAAGCGACCTCGCTGATCATCCGTGCCCTCGCGCTGCGCGAGGTGACGCTGAAGGACTGGTGGCGCATCGGCCTGCGCGAGCTGCCCGCCGGCTTCACGCTCGGGCTGATTCTGGGCACGATCGGCATCATCCGCATCGTGCTCTGGCAGAAGCTCGGCTGGTACGACTACGGCACGCACTGGTCGCTCGTGGCGGCGACCGTGGGCGGCGCCCTCGTCGGCGTCGTCACGTTCGGATCGCTCGCCGGTTCCATGCTCCCCTTCGTGCTCAAGCGCCTCGGCTTCGATCCCGCGAGCGCGTCGGCACCATTCGTCGCCACGCTGGTGGACGTGACGGGACTGATCATCTACTTCAGCGTGGCATTCGCGATCCTGCGACACACCCTGCTGAGCTGACAGGGCGGATACCCCTGGCGCGCGCGACCGGCCGCGGTATCGTCAACGCAGGCGCGCATCGGTTCACCTCCCTTTCCCCTCCGCGCGTCGAGGGACACCTCAGTCTGGAGGTCATCATGCAGCTGTCTCGCCTGTCATCGTACGCCGCCGCCTGCGGCGTCGTCTTCCTCGCCGCCTGTGCCAAGAAGGACAGTGGCCCGGTGGACACCGCGCCGGCGTCGGCCGTCGCACCAGCGCCGACCACGGCCACCGCGGCCGGCACGATGGCGCCCACACCCATCGCGCTCGCCGACCTGGCCGGAACGTGGAAGTTCCGCTCCGTACCGCAGTCAGGCCCCGACACGACGGCGACCGAGTTCACGCTGACGAGCTCGGGCGACAAGTGGACGCAAACCTACAGCACCGGGCTCAAGGTGCCGTTGCACGTCGCCGTCTCGGGCGACAGCGTGATCACCGATGCCGGTCCGTTCGCCAGCGTGCGCCGCAAGGGTCTGCAGGTGACCACGCACGGCGTCCTGCGGAAGGAGGGTGACAAGCTCGTCGGCACCACGACCGCGCACTACAAGACGAAGGGCGCCGACTCGGTGCTCGTCCTGCGGACGGAGGGGGCGCGCGCGCCCTGATCGCGGGCCCTGCGTGGCTCGAGTCTTCCCTGTTATCCCCAGCGAGTGAACGTGGACGGGTGTGGATTAGTGCTGGAGAGCACTCGGCATGCGGAAGGAAAACCTTCCCCATGCCCGTCCACGTCGAGTTTACACTCAACTATTTGATCCAGCGCGCCGGCGTGCCCTCCGCGCAGGCCGACCAGCGACTGGACGTCTTCGAGCGCACCATCGCTCGGCTCGCCAGCACCTGGCGCCCGGCGCGCCCGATCGCACCCGCGCGCGAGCTGCGCATGGCCGACGAGACCCGCGAGGCGCTGCTCGCCTGGGTGCAGGCCGACGCCGAAGGGCAGGGTCGCACCCTGGAACGACTCGGCGTCTACTACAGTGGCGCCGTGACCGACGACTCGGTGCCCGAAGGGTGGGTGCGCGTGATGGTGTGAACCGGTAGCGCGAGCACGAACCGGCTCCCGCGCCCCACCTCGCTCTGCACCGTGATCTCTCCGCCCAGCGTCTGGACGATCTTCCGGCTGATCGCCAGCCCGACGCCGGCACCCGGGGCGGCGTGCGGATCGAGACGCACGAATTCCTGAAAGACATGCGACTGCGCGTCTGCGGGGATGCCGCGACCGGTGTCCGCTACCTCGATGACGCCGCTAGTGCCGGCCGAGCGCACGCGCACCGTCACGCTGCCGCGGTCCGTGTACTTCACCGCGTTCGATACCAGGTTGGAGAGCACCTGGCGCACGCGCACCGGATCACTCTCCACCACCACGCCGTCGTCGCCGTGATCGCAGGTGATCGATAGTCCCTTCTGCTCCGCCTGCGCGCGAAACTCTTCCGTCGCATCGTGCGCGATCTCGCTCAGGTTCACCGGTACCCGCTGTACGTCGAGCCGATCGCTGTCCGCCCGCGCCAGCGCGAGCAGATCCTCGATCAGGCGCTGCGCCTGCTCGAGACTCCGTCGCGCGCGATCGACGCTCGCCGATTGACGGGGTGTGAGCGGATCCATCAGCCCGTCCTGCAACAGCTGGAGATAGCCGTCCGCGGCGCCAATCGGATTCTTCACGTCGTGGCTGAACCCACGCATGAGGCGGGTCTTGCTCTCCGTCACGCGCTCCAGCTCGACGCGACGCCTTTCCGTTTCGGTGCGCGCGTGCGCCTCTTCGGCAAGCGCGCGCGCCAGCTGCCGGTTGAGCACCCGGTCGCGCCGCGCGAACCAGAACACCACCCCCGTGCCGAACAGGGCGAGCAGTCCCACGGTGAGGGAGATGAGCCTCTGCCGCTCGAGCGTGCGGCCCCCCTGCACCTGATCCCGATTGCGCGCGACCTCCACCGAGGTCTCGACGTTCTGAAGCGCGACGAGCGTGGAATCGTGCAGTGCCGTTACGGCCGGCAGCGCTGCCCTGAAGCCGGCATCGTCCACTCGGCCGTCGACGTACGCGTCCGGTATGCGGTGCCACCGTGCGGCCATGGCGCGCAGCGAGTCGATCTGTGTGCCGAGCCGCTGCCCGATCGGATCGGTGACGGTGTCGAGGGTGTCGAGTACCGCATCCTCGTGCACGCGCACGTCGCGATAGCGCGCGGCCGATCCCGCCTGATGCAGCCGGACACCCTGGTGATAGTCGACGTCTTCCGCGAAGTACAGTCGCAGCTCCGTGATGATCGACTGCGCGCGGTCGCTCGTCGCCGCCGTGCGCGCGCGCATGCCATCCAGCTCGCGCAGGATGGCGATCGGGGCGACGGCGAGACCGAGCAGTGCCACGACCACGAACGCGACAGCCGCCAGCGGAAGCCGGCGGCCGAGGTAGCCTAGTGTTCCATCGTCGTTCGGACGACGCATCTCCGACACACGCGCTCTCCCGAGGTCATCTACAATGCTGTACGTCTCGGCGGGCGGGAACGTTAGCGCCGGGCCACGAACAGCGAGTGCAGCGTCCCCGACGTGCCGTGCGACCACACGCGTGTGGTCTCGACGGCGAGCCCGGCCCTGCGCAGCGTCCGTTCGAACTTCCTGTCGTCCTGCGCCGACCAGTACACCAGGCGCCCGCCCGGCGCGAGCGCCGCCGCGGTCATCCTGACGCCGGCGTCGCCGTAGAGCGCACCGTTGCCCGAGGTCGTCATGGGATCGGGACCGTTGTCCACGTCGAGCATGATCGCGTCGAAGTTGGCCGTTTCGTCGCGCAGCACCTGCGCGACGTCCGCATGGTGAATCTCCACTCTCGGATCGCGCATGGCGGCGCCTGCGAGCACGTATGCATCGTTCTCGTTCCAGTCGATCACCGCGCGCATCAGCTCGGCCACCACCACGTGTGCGTCCGAACCGAGAAGCCGGAGCGCCGTCTTGAGCGTGAAGCCGAACCCGAGCCCGCCGATGAGTACGCGCGCGCCGGCGCGCTCGCGCAGCCCCTCGCATGCCAGCTCGGCGAGGCGATCCTCCGAATGGTGATGTCGGGTGGACATCAGCTCGGCGCCGCCGGCGCGAATCAGGTAATCGCCGTCGTGCCGGAACAGCTCGAGGCGCGTGCCATCCGGCGCTCGCGCCTCGGCGAGGCGCTCGTGCTTCTTCATTTGGTGAAAGCTACCATGCGTGCAGGGCGGGGGACGCCCTGACGTATTGTCCCACTCGAACGCCGGCTAACGGCACCAGCGCATCGCGAGCAGATTACCATCATGTCCCTCGGCATGCCTCCCGCGAAGCCGATCATCCTCATCGTCGACGACGAGCCGCAGATCCGGCGCGTGGTCCGCAACGCGCTCGACGAGATGGCGGAGCGCATCCTGGACGCGTCGACCGGCGCGGAAGCGCTCGATCTGGCGGCATCGGCAGAGCCGGGGCTCGTCGTGCTCGATCTGACACTTCCCGACATGGACGGTCTCGACCTCTGCCGAGACCTGCGCGCCTTCTCGAGGGCGCCGATCCTGGTCCTCTCCGCGCGGCAGAGCGATCGCGACAAGGTCGCGCTGCTCGATGCCGGGGCGGACGACTATCTCGTGAAACCGTTCAGCACCGCCGAACTGCAGGCGCGCGTCCGGGCAATCCTGCGGCGCAGCATCGGCAGTCGCGACGACGCTGCCGATCGGATCGTCGTCGGCGATCTGGAGATCAATCTCGCGCATCGGACGGTGCGGCGAAGCGGCATCGAGATCCATCTCACTCCAACCGAGTGGGGACTGCTGCGAACCTTCCTCACACATCGCGGACGGACGCTGACGCATCAGCAGCTGTTCCATGCGGTGTGGGGCCAGGTCGCCGGCGACGCCCAGCAGTACCTGCGCGTCTACGTCGGTCAGCTCCGCCGCAAGCTGGAGGAAGACCCGGTGCGGCCGATGCTCATCCGCACCGAGCCGGCGGTGGGATACCGGTTCGAGCTCGCGCCGTGACCGCGGCGACTTCGACGCGCACGCGATGGTGGCTGCTCTGGCTCGGCACCCTCGCGGCGACGACGGTCCTCATGCTGCTCGCCCGCGACCGGCTCGACAAGGCGCACGTCGCGCTCGTGTACCTGCTCGTGGTGCTGGGGGGCAGTGCACTCGGCGGGCGCGTGCTCGGCCTCACACTCGCTGCCACTGCATTCCTGCTGTTCGACGTCGTCTTCCTGCCTCCGTATTATCGCTTGCAGGTCGCCGACCCGCTCGACTGGATCGTGCTGATCGTCTTTCTCATCACGGGCGTCGTCGCGGCCGAGCTGCTGGAGCGGCAACGACACGAGGCGGAGGTCGCACGCGCTCGCACGGTGGAGATCGACCGGCTGGCGACACTGGGCGCGGAAACTCTCAACGCACCGCGGCCCGAGGAGGCGCTGCGAGCGATCGCCGAGGTAATCCGTCTGGCGATGGGCACCGATCGATGCGACATCACCCTCACCCACGCCATGCTCGACGAGATGACGCCTTCGGCGGATGCGTTCGAGCTGCCCGCGCGCGTGCGGAGGATTCCACTCGAGGCGCGCGGAACGACGGTCGGTACACTCGTCCTGAGCTCGGACCGCCCCTTCCTGCTCGGCCCGGATCAGAAGCGCGTCCTCTCGGCACTCTCCTATTACGCGGCGCTCGGCGTGGAGCGGGTGCGGCTTGCGTCGGCGGAGGACGAAGCGGAGGCGCTGCGCCACGCCGACCGACTCAAGGATGCGCTGCTCGCCTCGGTTTCACACGACCTGCGAACGCCGCTGACGACGATCAAGGGGATCGCGAACGAGATCGCGCGCGGCGGCGATCCCGATCGCGCCCAGGTGATCGAGGAAGAGGCGGATCGCTTGACGTCGCTCGTGGACGATCTCCTCGATCTGTCGAAGCTGGCCGCAGGGGAGATGGAGGTGCACCTCGCCGTCAACACGGCGGACGACGTGATCGGTGCCGTTCTCCAGCGAGTGGAGCTTGCCTTTCGAGATCGTGTGATCGAGACGGAGCTCGCCGAACCGTGGACCGATCTCGTCGGCCACTTCGACTTCGTGCACACGATGCGCATCCTCACCAACCTGCTCGACAACGCCGCGAAGTACGGTCCGGCAGGATCCCCGGTGCGTTTGCGTGTCTGGCGCGAAGGTGACGAGCTGCGATTCGCCGTCGAGGACGAGGGGGCAGGAATCCCGGCGGCCGATCAGGATCGGATGTTCGAGCCCTTCGTGCGCGGTCGCTCGCGCCCTCCCGGGATATCCGGAACGGGACTCGGACTCTCGATCGCACGGCGGCTGGCCGAAGTGCAACAGGGGCGGCTGACGTACGCACCCACGACGAGGGTGGAGAGTCGCTTCGTCCTCTCCCTTCCTGCGGCGAACGTCCCGGTGGCCGAGCCGTCGCCCTGATCCTTGTGAAACCTTTGTGTGGAGCGGCGCCATCTTTGTGCGCTCCTTGTCGAATGGGGCGTATGGTACGGGTGCACCCACCACCGCACCCATGGCCTCCGCGTACCGGCGCCTCAAACAGGTCGTCTTCGGACGTCCACTCCCAAGCGAACGGCTCGAGCACGAACGGCTGAACAAGAAGACCGCGCTCGCCGTCCTGTCGTCGGACGCGATCTCCTCGGTTGCATATGCCACCGATCAGATCCTGTTCGTCCTCGGCGGTGCGATCGGCATGGCGGCGCTGAGCTACGTGCTCCCGATCTCGGCGGTCATCGTCGGATTGCTCGTGCTCGTCGGGTTGTCCTACCGGCAAACGGTCTTCGCCTACCCCAACGGCGGCGGCTCGTACACCGTCGCGAGGGAGAACCTCGGCGTCATGCCGGGACTCGTCGCCGCCGCCGCGCTGCTCACCGACTACATCCTCACAGTTGCCGTCTCGATCTCCGGCGGCGTAGCGGCCATCACGTCGGCCTATCCGGCGATGGCGTCGCATACGGTGCTGCTCTGCTCCCTCTCCATCCTGCTGCTCGCCACGGTGAACCTGCGCGGCGTGCGCGAGTCGGGTGCTGCTTTCAGTCTGCCGACGTACGCCTTCATCGCGATGATGCTCACGCTCCTGGGCGTCGGCGTCTTCCGCTACTGGACGGGGCACGAGATCGCACCGATCGGCGCCGCACTGAAGGTCGATCCCAGCTCGGCGCGACATGCTGATGCGCTGTCCCCGATCACCGGCTTTGCGCTGCTCTATCTGCTGCTGCGCGGCTTTGCCGAGGGATGCGCCGCGATGACCGGCACAGAGGCGATCTCGAACGGCGTGATGGCGTTCAAGGCGCCGGCGCAGCGTAACGCCGCGATCACCCTCGGCTGGATGGTCACCATCCTCGCCCTCTTCTTCCTCGGCGTGTCGTTCCTGGCGCAGCACTATCGGGTCATGCCCACGACGCAGGAGACAGTGCTCTCCAGCCTCGGGCATCACATCCTGGGAGGTGGTGCCCTCTACTACGCGCTGCAGTACACGACCTTCGCCGTGCTCGTCCTGGCGGCGAACACGGCGTTCGCCGACTTCCCCCGTCTCGCGGGGATTCTGGCGAACGATCGATACATGCCTCGCCAGCTTGCGGCCCGGGGCGATCGCCTGGCGTTCTCCAACGGCATCGTGACTCTCGCACTGGTGGCGTGGCTGCTCGTGTGGGTCTTCCACGGGGACACGAACGCGCTCGTCCCTCTCTATGCAATCGGCGTTTTCGTCTGCTTCACGCTCTCGCAGGCAGGGATGGTGGTACACTGGCGCGCGACGCGCGCGTCCGGCTGGCGATGGAAGGCGACGCTCAACGGCGTCGGCGCCGTGGCGACGGGACTGGTCTCCATCATCCAGGTCGTGACGAAATTCACTGCCGGCGGCTGGATCATCGCGGTCATCATTCCGCTCATCCTCGTCGTTCTCTGGACGATCCATCGCCACTACACCGCGTTCGCCGAGGACATTCGGTTCGTCGGCCAGAGCCCCATCACCCCACTGCATCACACGGTGATCGTGCCGGTGAATGGCATCACGAAGGCAGCCGCCGGTGCGCTGGTGTATGCGACGACCATCTCCGACGAGGTGATCGCCGTCTACATCGAGGTGGACAAGCGCGACACTCCGCGCATCGTGGCGGAGTGGGAGGCATGGGACATCGGCATTCCGCTGGAGGTCGTGCCCTCACCCTACCGTTCCATCCTCAAGCCGCTCGTGGAATTCGTGGAGAACCTGCGCATGGTCACGCCGGGCGAGCTGGTGACGATCGTCGTCCCCGAGATCGTGCCGAGGCGCTGGTGGGAGCACCTGCTTCACAACAAGACCGCCCTCTACATCCGCACGGCATTCCTGTTCAGGCCGAACGTCGTCGTGACCGCGGTGCCCTACCTGGTTGGTCATTCGTATCGCCTCCGCGATCTGATGGATCACGACGAGGATCTCGAGCGCGACGAAGACACGAAGGAGCGGAGCGATGCGGCGTGACGTGCTGCGTCGGTCGGCGCTGGTCGCCCTGGCGGGCGTGGCGATGATCGCCTGCGGACAGGCCGAGGAGCCGTCGGCGGCACGCATCGCGATCGCGCGCCGGCTCGTCGGCACCTGGGACGCGACGTTCTGGCTGGACTCCGAGCGCACGATCTCCACCTACGTTCACGCGACGAAGCCCGTCGCCGGCACGCTCGTCTTCGCGCTGGACCACTACGGTCGCCTCGACGCACCGGAACTGAGTGCGCCGACCAATGACGGGCTCTACGACGCGGACTTTCGCCCATTCGGCTTCACGACACGCGATGGCGGCAACGTGCCGGTCGTCGTGGCGCGCGTCATCCCCCGGCCTACGGGCGACTCGGTGTACATCGTCCTCAGCCCAGGTCGCACGCGATTCTCGGTGCGCATGGCGGGTCGGCTCGTCGACGACAGCGCCGCCGGCGACTGGCGCGCCTCGGCATTCAGCGCGGGGGGCGGCGCGGGGCGCTTCGCGATGCACCGCCGGCATGAAACCCTGTGACGAGGTTCGCTCGGACGCATCCTAAGGACGTTCCGTCCGTAGTGTAGAGACTAGTCGCCCGCTCGCACCCCACCCATCGCCACGTCGTCCACCGCCTCCAGCAGTGACGTCGCGGTGAACGGCTTCGCGACGAAGCGCTCCACCATCTCGCCGGGACCGATCGGGCCGACGTCGGCATCCGCATAACCGGACATCAGTACGACGCGCAGCGCCGGAAAGCGATGCGTCGCGATCGCCGCCAGCTCGACGCCGCCCAGCTCGGGCATCACCACATCGGAGAGAAGCAGATCCACCGGCGCACCGTGCTCGTTCAGGATGCGTAGTGCATCTGCTCCGTCCCGTGCCACGAGCACGTGATAGCCTGCGCGTTCCAGCACGCGATGCGCGACCGCGCGCACGGTCGGTTCGTCCTCGGCGACAAGCACCGTACCACCACGTCGCTTCGGCGCCGCGCCCGCCGCCGGCTCCTTCGTGGCGGCGGACATGTCGGCCAGTGGCAACGATATGTGGAACGTCGTGCCCCGATGCGGCGCCGTGTCGATGCGAATGCTGCCGCCCGATTGGGAGACGATGCCGTGCACCGTGGCCAGGCCGAGCCCGGTGCCTTCACCGGTCGGCTTCGTGGTGTAGAACGGCTCGAACGCGCGCGCCGCCACCTGTGGCTCCATCCCCACACCGGTATCGCTCACCGTGAGCGTGGCGCGCGATGGGATTCCGGCGCTGGCTTTCGTCATGCCTACGGCGACGGTGAGCATGCCGCCTTGTGGCATCGCATCGCGCGCATTGAGCGCGAGGTTCAACAGCACCTGCTCCAGCTGCGACCGGTCCACGACCACACGCACGGGCTGCTCGGAGGTGTTCGTCACGAGCTGCATCGACGCGACCAGCAGGGGGCGCAGCATCGTGGCGATGTCGGATACCACCTCGTTCAGGTCCAGCGCGGACGGTTGAAGCACCTGCTTGCGGCTGAAGGCGAGGAGCTGCCGCGTGAGTCCGGCACCGAGCCGAGCGCTCTTGAGGATTTCCTCCACGTCGCTGCGCCGCGGCTCGTCATCCGCCAGATCCTGCATGAGCAGCTCGGCGAACCCCATGATCGCCGCGAGGATGTTGTTGAAGTCGTGCGCGACACCGCCGGCGAGCTGGCCCACCGCTTCCATCTTCTGCGCCTGCCGCAGCTGCGACTCGAGCGCGCGGCGCTCCGACATGTCCCGCACGATGCCGAACACGCCCGTCACCTGTCCGCCCACGACGATCGGGATGTTCACCGCGTCGATGTCCACGCGGCGACCCGTGCGGTGGCGAATGACGGCCTCGAAGCTTTGCGCCTCTCCAGCGACCGCCGCCTTGAAATGCGACCTCACGTGCTCGACCTGATCCTGCGCGAGAAACGGCGCGAAGGTGCGGCCGATGAGCTCACTCGGTGCAAACCCGCAGAGTCGCTCGCACGCCGGGTTGGCGCTGAGGAGCTTTCCATCGACGTCCAGCGAGAACACCGCGTCCGGATGGTGATCGAACAGCGAACGGTAGCGCTGCTCGCTCTCCTCCAGTCGTGTCGCTGCTGTCCGCAGCGCGGTGACGTCCATCAGCACGCCGTCGCAGACGATGCTGCCATCCGGCTGCGGCGTGAGTCTCGAGCCGGCGCGGATCCACTTCTGCTCACCCGACGCGAGGATCACGCGACCTTCCCAACTCCAGGGCGCGAGCGCATCGCGCGATGCGGCCCCCGACTCGTAAAGGCTCGCCTGATCCTCGGGATGCACGAGACCGAAGAGCGCGTTGGGGTCGCGGAGAATGTCCCCCGGCGCCACCCCGACCAATGTGCGCGAAGCCTCGCTCACCACGGTGAACTTCCGTCCACCGTCGGCCAGGTAGACGAACTGGTAGATCATTCCGGGCGCGTTCGTCACGTACGTCGCGAAATGCACGTTCGCGACGTCGAGCAGTGCCTGCGCCAGCGGGAGCTGCCCGGAGTTCGCAGCGCCGACAGGTGTCGATCGGGATCCGTCGTCTGGCATCGCAGAGTGGCTGGGAGATCGCTGGCCGTCGCTGCCTGTCGGCACCGTACCGGCCGTCTCCCAGTCTCGGCAAGCAGGTTCGGGGCCTCCACCGCTCGGCGCGCAATGTTACCTTCGCTGCCACCCTCTCCCATGCACATGTCGACCACCAAAGCATTCCTCGCGCTGATGCTCGGCGCCTCGTCCGCCGCCGCGCAATCCCGAACGGTCCATCGCCTCGAGGCGACGCCGGCGACGGTCGCTTACGGCTTCTACTGGTCGGAGGCGAAGCCGGCGCTGCGCATCCATTCGGGCGACCTGGTGGACGTGGAGACGATGCTCACCAACACGCCCACCGGCCTCGAGCGGATCGGAGTGAAGCCCGCCGACGTGCCGCAGCATCTGCGCGACATCGTGACGCAGGACACAGGATCGCTGAAGGGTCCCGGCGGCCACATTCTCACCGGGCCGATCTACGTCGAGGAAGCGGATTCCGGCGACGTGCTCGAGGTGCGCATCCGCCGCATCGTCCTGCCGCTCGCGTACGGCTACAACGGATGCAGCGGATTCGTGCGCGAGCTGTGCGGCGAGCAGCGCGTGAGCACGCTCATCCATCTCGACCGCAAGGCGATGAC
>DASSIC010000512.1:0-2717 GCA_035692325.1 Gemmatimonadaceae bacterium
GAAGCCCAGTGGCTGGGCATCCCCGGCAATATCGTGCTGTACGCCGCGTACGTCATGGGCCTCGCTGCTGCATTCATGACCGCGGTCTACATGACGCGCATGATGCTCTACACCTTCCACGGTCCCAACCGCACCGGCGACCGCGAGCGGGATCACCTGCACGAGGCGCCGTGGGTGATGACCGGCCCGCTCGTCGTGCTCGCGCTGTTCAGCGTGTTCGGCGGCTGGTTCAATCTGCCGGCGCTTCTTCCGCTCGGCCCGATCGGGCTGCTGGAGCACTGGCTGGAGCCGGTGGTCGGGGCGGGGGCGCTCGTCGTGACCAAGGGCGCGCCGATCGAGGCCACGCACACGCTCGAGTATTCGCTGATCGGCGCGGCGGTGGTCATCGCGGTGGCTGGTATCGCCCTCGCCTTCGCGCGGCTCAAGCCCGACCGGCTCGTACCCGCGGCGCAGTCGCCGGAGGAGCACGGGTTCGAGCGCGTGCTGGCCAACAAGTACTTCGTGGACGAAGCGTACGACAAGGCGATCGTGCGCCCGGTCGTGGGCACGTCGCGCGGTCTCCTCTGGCGCGGTGTCGACGTCGGGTTGATCGACGGGCTCACACGGTTGCTCGTGCAGAGCAAGGACGACGACGCCGCGCCCGGTACCACGGTGCCGATGGGCGGTCTGGCCGCGCGCGCCGTCGGCTGGATGGGATCGCAGCTCCAGTCTGGCCAGGTCGGAACGTATGCCTGGGTGCTCGTCGTGGGTGTGCTGTTCGTGCTGGGCGCCTTCACCTTCCGCTAACGCAATGCGCGAGTTCTTGCTCTCGGTCGGCTACGACCGCTGGATTCTGCCCGCACTCCTCGCGCTGCCTCTCGTCGGGGCGGCGCTCGTGCTGCTGGCGGGTGGACGCGCGGCGGTGGAGGAGGACGAGGTCGTCTCCGGCCGCGCACGACGCGCCGGCACGATCGCCACGGCCGTCTTCGCCCTCGAGTTCCTGCTCTCGGTCGGCCTCTGGTGGGCGTTCGAGCCGAGTCGCTCGGGGTGGCAGCAGCTGTTCGACGTCGCATGGATTCCGTCGTGGGGCGCGCGCTTCACCCTCGGTCTCGACGGCATCGCCCTGATGATGGTGCTGCTCACCACCCTCATCATGGTGCTCGCGTCGTACGGCAGCGCCACGTCGATCCGGAAGAAGGCCGCATCGTACTACGCGCTGCTGCTCGTGCTGACGACGGGCATGCTCGGCGTGTTCATGGCGCTCGACCTCTTCCTGTTCTACGCGATGTGGGAGGTCATGCTCGTGCCGATGTACTTCATCATCGGCATCTGGGGCGGGCAGCGCCGGATCTACGCGAGCCTGAAATTCTTCATCTACACGATGATCGGTTCGCTGCTCATGCTCGTGGGCATCGTCTATCTGGGCCTCGCGGCCCAGAACCCGATGACCGGCGTGCCGAACTTCTCGTACGACGCGATCATGGCGACGGCGCACGTCACGCCGCATGCCGCCTACTGGCTCTTCGGCGCCTTCTTCCTCGCCTTCGCGGTGAAGGTGCCGATGTTCCCCTTCCACACCTGGCTCCCCGACGCGCACGTCGAGGCGCCGACCGCCGGCTCGGTCGTGCTGGCGGCCATCATGCTGAAGCTTGGCACCTTCGGGTTCATCCGCCTGGCCGTCCCGCTCTTCCCGGGCGCGGCGATGGATCCCACGGTGCGCATGATCATCCTCGTGCTCGCCGTCATCGGCATCGTGTACGGCGCGCTCGTGTCGCTGGTGCAGCCGGACTTCAAGAAGCTCGTCGCCTACAGCTCCGTGAGCCACCTGGGCTTCGTCATGCTCGGCCTGTTCGCCCTCACCGTGCAGAGCGTGCAGGGCGCGCTCATGGTGATGATCAGCCACGGTCTCTCCACCGGCGCGCTCTTCTTCCTCATCGGCATGATCTACGAGCGGCGCCATACGCGGCTCATCGAGGACTACGGCGGCATCGCCCGCGTCGTCCCCATGTTCGCCGCGGTGCTCACCGTGGTGTCGTTCAGTTCCATCGGCGTGCCGGGGACCAACGGGTTCATCGGCGAGTTCCTCGTCCTGCTCGGCTCCTTCCGCACGTACCCTGTGCTGGCGCTGATCGCCGCGACCAGCGTGATCATCGCTGCGGCCTATCTGCTCTGGGCCATCCAGCGCATCCTGTTCAACCCGCTCGACAAGCCCGTGAACGAGCACGTGTCCGACCTGAATCGCCGTGAGCTCGTGCTGGTGCTGCCGCTCGTGGCGGGCATCATCTGGCTCGGGGTGTATCCGGCGCCGGTGCTGCGCCGCATGCAGCCGGCCGCCGAACAGTTCGTCCGCCTCGTCGAGACGCGCGCCGCGACGTCGATGGCTGCCGCGCCCGTGCAGGGAGGCCGCTGATGCGCGTCTTCGATCTCGCGATCCCGTCGCAGCTCAGCGCCGCGCTCACGCCCGATCTAGTGTTGATGGCCGGCGCGATGATCCTCCTGCTCGTCGCCGTCTGGCGCCGCGAGTCGGCGGCGCACCAGCGCACGGTCGGCGTGCTGTCCATCGGGCTGTGCGTCGTGACGCTCGGCACCGTGCTGTGGATGATGTTCAACCGCGTATCGGCCGGCGACGGCCCCATCGCGGTGGACAACTTCCGCTGGATGATCGACATCGTCATCCTGCTCGGCACGATCGCGGCGATCGCCCTCGGCATCGACGACAACGATCGCGTCGGCACGAC
>DASSIC010000513.1:0-4961 GCA_035692325.1 Gemmatimonadaceae bacterium
CGCGCGGAGCTCGAGCACGCGTCGCCGAGCACGCTCTCGGACTACGCGTACAACCGCGCGTACGCCGACGGCGCGCTGTACACGCGGTTCGGCCAGCGCAAGGCAGTGCTGGCGACGCACCTGCGTATCGGGTTCGTGCGCCCCATGCAGGGGCACACCGACGCGGTGCTGCACCCGCGCAAGCGCTTCTACGCCGGCGGCTCGCAGTCGGTGCGCGGCTTCGGCGAGAACCAGCTGGGGCCGCGGATCCTGACGCTTCCGCACGGCTACCTGATCCACGCGAAGGACGTGAACGGCAACCCGTGCGATGCGTTCTCCGACGCGATCCGATTCTGCGATCCCAACTCCGCGGCGGACTCGGTGGCCAACGACGCGGGGGTCTTCGAGCAAATCAAGGATCAGCAGTTCACGCCGCGGCCTCTCGGCGGCACGTCGATCATCGAGGGAAGCGTGGAGTACCGGTTCCCCCTGCCCTTCTTCTCCAGTCTCGGCGGCGCCGTGTTCGTGGACGGCGCCGCCGTCGGTGAGCGGGTGCTCGATCCGCTGGCCGGTTTGAGCTCGCTCGCGAACCTCGTGCGCGGCAAGGCGGCGATCACGCCGGGCTTCGGCGTGCGCTACTACTCCCCGGTCGGGCCGATCCGTATCGACGTCGGGATCAACACGTCGCAGAGCGAGCAGCTCGCGGTGGTGACGGAGCTCGTGAAGAACGGCAAGCGCGAGCTCGTGCCGCTCGAGACGCCGCGCCGCTACTCGGCGACGGGATCCCAGACGAACGCGTGGCGCAACGCGCTCAACCGCCTCGTGCTTCATCTTTCGATCGGTCAGGCGTACTGATGCTGCTGCGCCGCCTCTACCGCCTGCTGGTCGTGCTGAGCGCCATCGCGGTGCTCGCGGTGTTCGCGGTGTGGCTGCTGACCAACACGGACTTCGGGCGTGAGCGTGTGCGGCGCCTCGCGTTGTCGGCGCTCGGCGGCGCGACGCACGGCCTCGTGAAGATCGGTGCGGTGCACGGCAACCTGCTCAGTGGCGCGACCTTCATCGGCGTGTCGATTACGGACAGCGCGGGCCGGCCCTTCCTGCGCGCGGATTCACTCTCGGGGCGCTACGTCCTGCGCAGCCTGCTGTCCAAGAAGATCTACCTCGACGACCTGGTGCTCTACCATCCGCAGGTCGTGATCGAGAAGCTTCCCGGCGGGCAGGAGTGGAATTATCGCCGGCTCTGGCCACAGTCGAAGCCGACGACACCGGTGGATACGACCCCGGGGTGGGGCGCGTGGGTGCGCTTCACGAACGTCACGGTGATCGCCGGCGACGTCGTGGTGCGCTCGCCCTGGTCGCCCCGCACGGGGCTCACGGCGCGCGTACGCGACAGCGTGATCAAGGACGCGCTGAGCGACGGCTCGCGGCTCAAGATCATCGCGGTGCCGGGGGGCTACCAGAAGGTGGTCGAGCTCTCGAAGGTGGACGCGCGGCTGCCGCTCGTGCGGATCGCCGATCCGTCGTTCAAGAACCGGCTCGCACAGGTCGCCGGCCTGAGCATGCTGGCGTATCCGTTCCGTCCGCCGCCGGCCGAGGTGAAAGCGCTCACCGGCAGCTTCGAGTTCAACGACGACTCGCTGTGGTGGAAGGGGGCATCGGCGCGGCTGCCGAAGTCCAATCTGAAGGGCGACGGGACGTACAACATCGGCAACGGCGACATGCGGCTGACGCTCGCCGCCACGCCGGCGGCGTTCGACGACTTCACCTGGCTGTACCAGCGCTTCCCGAAGGACGGGGGGGGCAATCTCGGCCTCGCCGTAGTGTGGAAGGGGGCGACGCAGGACTACGTGATCCGAGACGCCGACGTCCGCAGCGGGAGCGCGCACGTGCTCGGCGACGTCGGCGTCACGGTCGCCGACACGACCTTCTTCCACGACGCGAACCTGCGCTTCACCGGTGTGACGACGAAGCAGATCGCCGAGCTCGATCCAACGCTGCGCGCGCCGCGACAGGGGGTGCTCTCGGGGCGTGCGAAGTTCAGCGGCACGCTCAAGCGGCTCGCGATCGCCGACGCCGACGTGACCTTCCTGGCCTACGGCCGCGGGACGAACCACGTGCAGGCGCGCGGAGTGGTGGGCTTCTCGGGACCTCAGTACGTCGTGAGCGCGCGCGATCTCCGGCTGCGCATCCTGCCGCTCCAGATCGACATCGTGAAGCTGCTCTTCCCGACGCTGCCGGTGGGCGGCACGCTCACCGGCTCGCTCACCCTGAACGGGAACGGCGCCACGCAGCTCGTGGCGACGAACCTCGACATCGTGCACCAGGACGGACCGAACCGCTCGCACGTCGTGGGACGTGGCGCGGTGCACACGACAGGTCGGCAGACGCTCGACCTCGACGTCGTGGCGCAGCCGCTGGCGCTCGCCGAGTTGACGAAGTTCGCGCCGGCGCTGCCGCTCAAGGGGCTCGTGACCGGGCCGGTGCACGCGCACGGACCGATCGACGCCATGCGCGTGGACACGCGGCTGGCCGTGCCGGGGGGTGCGTCGTTCGCGATGCGCGGCACGATCGACTTCAAGTCGAAGGAGCTCGGCTACGACGTCGTCGCCGACGCGACGGCGCTCGACCTGAGTCGGGTGGTGATCGGCGCGCCGCGCACGTCGCTGACCGGCGGAGGCACGGCGCGCGGGCGCGGCTTCAAGCCGGCGACGATGTACGCCGACCTCGCGTTCGACTTCGGGCCGTCGTCCGTGGACACGACGCGCGTGGATTCGCTGAGCGTGCGCGCGCGGCTGGCGAATGGACTGGCCGACGTGGAGCGCGCGCAGCTCCGCGCCGCCGGCGCACGGGTGGACGTCGCCGGCCAGTTCGGCCTCGACAAGAGCCACTCGGGTGCGCTCACCTACTCGCTCGCGGTGGACTCGCTCGGCACGCTGGCGCCCTATCTGCCCGCGCTCGGCCCCGACACGGGGGTGGTGAAGCCGAGACCGCGTCTGACCGCCGAGCTGTTGAAGATCGCCCGTGCCGACTCCGCGCGCGCCGATCGCCAGACCGAGGTGCAGCGCGCCATCAGCGGCGCGCCACCCGCGCCGGTGCGGATCCCGGTGGACACGCCGACGGCGATTCCGCGCAACGTGCTCGCCGGCTCCCTGCGCGCAGCGGGCACGATCACCGGCTCGATCAACCGCTTCTCGCTGAACGGGACGGCGAGCGGGACGGGGCTGATCGTGCGCGGCAACGCGGCGCGGCACTTCTCGGCGACATACAGCTGGGAGAACGCGCGCACGGCGCAGTCGAAGATGGTGGTGGCGCTCGCGGGCGATACGATCAGCGCGTTCGGGTTCGCGTTCGACAGCCTGGCGGGCAATCTCTCGTACCTGAAGCCGGGCGGCACGGTGTCGCTGCGGATCCGACAGGGGAGCCAGCGCGACTACGCGGTACAGGGCGACTTCGTGCTGCATCCCGAGCACAAGGAGATCCACCTCGCCGACGTGGCGCTGCGATTCGACACCACGACGTGGCGCACGACGCATCCGTCGACGGTGCGGTGGGGAGCGCGCGGCATCGAGGTGGTGAATCTGGAGCTTCGCAGCGGCCCGTCGCAGCGCATCTATGCGAATGGCCTGCTGCCGACCGAGGGTCGGGCCAACTTCGACCTCGAGGTGGAGAACTTCGCGGTGGAGAACGTGGCGGAGCTGCTCCAGAGCGACCTGCCGGTGACCGGGCTCGCGAGCCTGAGCGCGCACGTCGAGGGGACGGCGGCGGATCCGCGCGTCAACGGCAAGCTCGATCTGGTCAATGCGACGTACGGCGGGACGGCCATCCCCGCGGTGCACGGGACGTTCGCTTATGCGAACCAGCAGCTCACTACCAACGCCACCGCCACCGACTCGACCGGTCGCACGCTGGCGACCGTGAACGGCACGATCCCCGTCGATCTGTCGAAGGGGCTGAGCGGCATCCAGCTACTGGATCTCCCGATCAACGTCGCGCTGGGATCGGACAGCCTGCCGATCGACCTCATCCCGCAGTTCACGAGCGCGCTCACGGACGTGAAGGGGCGCGCGATCGGGAAGGTGACCGTGGGGGGCACGCTCAAGCGGCCGGTGCTGAGCGGCGGCGTGACGATCAGCGACGCCCAGTTCAAGATCGCGGCGACGGGCGCGATGTTCACGAAGGTGAACGGCACGGTTCGCATGACGGGCGACACCGTGTACGTCGACTCGATCGCCGGGCTCGCCGGCGGACCGGTACGCGTGACGGGCACCGTGGCGGTCGGCGACTGGCGGACACCCTCGTTCAACCTGTCGCTCACGGCGAACGACGCCGTGCTGCTCAACAACGATCGAGGCGAGCTGCATGCGAACGCCGGGCTGCGGGTGTCGGGCTCGGTCACCGAACCGTACGTGAGCGGCCAGGTGACGATCATCCACGGCGTGCTGTACATCCCGCAGTCGACCGGCAAGAAGCTCGTGGGCGCGGGCGATCCGGCGCTGTTCAACGTGATGGACACCGCGGTGGTCTCGCAGCGCGAGATCTTCCCGGCGCAGTCGCCGATGTTCAGGAATCTGCGCGTCGAGGTGGATCTCGCGGTCGAGCGCAACACGTGGGTGCGCTCGCGCGACGCCAACGTGGAGGTCTTCACCGATGGACCGATGCGCGTGAACGTGACGGGCGACGCGCTGACGCTGACCGGCGCGATCGACGCCGACCGGGGCGAGTACACCTTCCTGAGCAAGCGCTTCCAGATCAAGCGCGGCTCGGCGCTGTTCATCGGGTCACCGGAGCTGAATCCCACGCTGCAGATCACGGCCGAGTATCAGGTGAAGCAGCCGACGGGAAACACGAACATCCGGGTGCTCATCGGCGGGACGCTGGACCAGCCGCGCATCTCGCTCGAGAGCGATGCACAGCCGCCGCTCTCGCAGAGCGACCTGCTGAGCTATCTGGCGTTCGGCGAGAGCAGCAACTCGCTGCTGCAG
>DASSIC010000514.1:0-6089 GCA_035692325.1 Gemmatimonadaceae bacterium
CCAGAACATTCATCTCAAGGTCGATACCGTCACCGCGAAGATCAATCTCGACGCGCGCATCTCGAACCTCGTGCGGCTGAATGCCGGCGCCGACGTGTTCATCGGCGACGTCGATCTCACGATTCGCGGCGTGCGCGCGCAGGCGCTGCTCCTCGTCGATCTCGACGACGTCTACCACATCGTGGACAACACGCTGACCTTCGTCGACAACCACCCCGAGATCATCAAGCAGCTCGGCTCCACGCTGCAGAACACCGGCGGCGCGGTGGGCGGCCTGGTGGGTGAGGTCGTGGGCGGGGTGACCGGCCTGCTGCTCGGCACCTCGCGCGACGCCTCGGGAAACATCGTGCAGCGACTCGTCGAGAACGCGACGGGCAAGATCGTCGAGAAGACGGTGTCCGCCGCGGGCCAGGCGATCGCGCAGAAGGCGGTGGGCAGCATTCTCGACCTGCCCACGATCAGCGAGACCGCCGGTGCCGCCGGCTCCGTGGTGCGACGCGTGCGCGATCAGGCGGGCAAGGTCATCGAGTTCACGCTCAACAAGGCGACGAACGCAGTGTCCAACGTGAAGCTGCCGTAAGGTCGTGGCCGCACGGTGGCGCGCTCCATGCTTCCGCCCGCCTCCATGCTCCTCACGCCAAAGCATCTCCCCCGCCTCGCCGCCATCGTCGGGCTCTTCACCCGCTACGGCCTGCGCGACATCGCCAAGCAGCAGGGGCTCATCTCCCTGCTCCCCGCCGAGGAAGATCTCCCCCCCGAGGAGATCGCCGAGCAGAAGGCGCACGCCGTCGGCTTCCGGAAGCGGCTCGTCGAGCTCGGCCCCGCCTACGTGAAGCTCGGGCAGGTGCTCTCGACGCGCCCGGATCTGCTCCCCGAGGCGTACATCCGCGAGCTGGAAACGCTCCAGGACGACGTCGGGCCGATCCCGTTCGACGAGGTGGAGCAGATCATCGAGGAGGAGCTCGGCGGCCGAATCAGCAAGCTGTTCGACTTCTTCGACTCCGAGCCGCTCGGCACCGCCAGCCTGGGCCAGGTGCACGGCGCGCGCATGCGCGGCGGACGCGAGGTCGTGGTCAAGGTGCAGCGCCCGCACATCCGCGCGTCGCTCGCCGACGACCTCGAGTTCTTCCACGAGCTCGCGGTGTTCATGTCGGAGCACACGAGCGTCGGCACGCGCATCGACGTGCTCGGCGTGATCCAGCAGATGGAGCGCGCCATCGCCGAGGAGCTCGACTACCGCACCGAAGCGCGCAATGCGGCGACTTTCCGAAAGTCGCTCGCGCAGTTCCCGCGCATCATGGTGCCGAAGGTGATCGAGGCGTACTCCAGCGAGCGCGTCCTCACCACCGAGCGCATTCACGGGGTGAAGGTGGACAAGGTGTCGCCGATCGCCCGCCTCGAGCACGACTTCACCCCGGTGGCCGAAGAGCTCACCCGCGCGTACCTGAAGAGCATCACGATCGACGGCTTCTTCCACGCCGATCCGCACCCGGGGAACGTGTTCGTCGTGCTCCCCGGCACGCGCAACCCGATGACCCCCGCCGAGGTGGTATCGGAGGAGCGGCGCGACGCGCCGCGCCCCGCCGCCACGCCACTCGCGCAGATGGAGCTCGATGCCCAGGCCGCGGCACTGCCGGTGCCCGAGGACGTGGATGTCCGGCTCGCGCTGATCGACTTCGGGATGACGGCGCGGCTGAGCGCCAGCATGCGCGACGCGTCCACACGCCTCCTCATGGCGCTCGGCGACAACCGGGGCGACGAGGTGGCGGCGACGCTCATCGAGCAGGGCGAGCCGACCGACGACTTCGACCGCGCTGGCTACACGCGGGAGATCGCCACGCTGATCGCCCGCAACGTGGAGCTCACCGCGGCCGAGGTGCAGGCGGGAAAGATCCTGTTCGAGGTGATCGACCTGTCGTTCCAGCACGGACTTCGCCTGCCGGCGGAGATGACGCTGCTGGCCAAGGCGTTGTTCAATCTCGATGGCGTGACGCGAGCGCTCGATCCGTCGTACACGCCGCTCGAGACGATCCGCGCCTTTGGCAACGAGATCGCCATGGAGCGCGCCAGGCGCGACATGTCGCCGCGGCGGCTCTACCAGATCGCGATGGAGAGCGGTGACTTCCTGTCGCGCCTCCCGCACCGGCTCGATCAGATCACCCAGCGCCTCGCCGACAACGAGCTCGCGACGCACGTGGACGTGCCGCAGCTGCCAGCGCTCATCGTCGCCCTGCAGAAGGTCGCGAACCGGGTCTTTTCCGGGCTCGTGCTCGCCGGCCTGCTGGTGGCGAGCGCGCAGCTCCTTCCGTATTGGCGCGCCCTCGGCACCGCCGGCTTCGTGATCGCGGCCGTGCTCGGCATCTACATGGTGCTCACGATCATGGTGAGCGACCGGAAGAAGGATCGCGGATAGAATCGCGCGCTCGCCGGGCGGTTATACTCTCCGCATGCCCCCATCGCGCGCCGACGCGCTCGTCGTTCTGGGACGCGGGGTCGATCCCCACGGAGCGCTTCCGCGACTTGCCGAGCAGCGCGTGGAGCGCGCCGTCGAGCTGTTCGCCTGGGGGGTCGCGCCGCGGATCATCTTCAGCGGCCACTCGAGCCTCATGAGCGACGCACCTCCCGCGCGCACCGAGGCGGCCGCGATGGCCGAGCACGCCCTCGCGCTGGGCATCCCTCGCCGCGCCGTGATTCTCGAGGAGGAGTCGCGGGACACGATCGGGAACGCCTACTTCGTCCTGCGCCGATTTCTGGAGCCGAACGACTGGATGTCCATTCGCGTCGTGACGTCCGACTTCCATATCCAGCGAACAGCGTGGGTCTTCCAGAAAGTCCTGGGTCTCGGCTACGACGTGGCATTTTCGCCGTCGCCTTCGGAGCTCGATCACGCCACCATCGCGGCACGAGCGCGCGAAGAGAGCGATATCTCAACTTTCCTGATGGAGTGGCTCGGCCCCATCTCCGATGGCGACCCCATCGGTCTCGCGCGGCTGATCTGGCAGGAGCACCCTGGCTACGCCCCCGAGCCGACGGTGACGAAAGCCGACATCCAGACCCGGATCGCCGAGATCGCGCGCGTCCACCGGTCGGCCGACGGGGTGCCGCGCGGGCATCGCGTGCGGCAGATGCGGATCGCGGAGCTCTAGGCCTCGGGAGAGAGCGGTTCTTGCGTTTTCTCCGTCGTCCCGTCTTCCCGTCATCCCGTCCTCCCGAGGCTCAATGATCTGCATCCTCCACGGCTACCTGCTCGAGGGCTCGGGCAGCAATCTGTGGACGCGCTGCGTCGTTGAATCGCTTTGCATGGAGGGGCACACCGTCCAGCTGGTGTGTCAGGAGCCGTATCCGGAGCGCTACGACTGCATCGCCGAAGCGTATCGCTACCAGCTCGACGGCACGGTGGAGACGATGCTCTCGCGCACCGTGCCGTATCCCGGCAAGTGCATCATGCACAAGCCGCAGCTCGGCGACACCCTGCCGGTATACGTCTGGGACAAATACGACGAGTATCCCAACGTCGTGCCGATGGTGAACCTGGACGACGACGCCATCGAGACGTACGTGACGCGGAATGCCCACGTCGTGAAGCGCGTCGTGCAGCACTACGGCGTGACCGCAATGCATGCCAACCACGCCGTGCTCATGTCGGTCGTCGCGCAGCGCGTGAGCGCCGACACGGGCGTGCCCTACGCCGTGATGCCACACGGCAGCGCGCTGGAATACGCCGTGAAGCCCGACGCGCGGTTCAAGCGGTTGGCGACGAGCGCCTTCAACGACGCGGGGCACATTTTCGTGCACGGCGAGGAGATGCGCAATCGTGTCGCGACGATGCTGCCCGACGTCACCGATCTCGATGAGAAGTTCAGCGTCCTGCCACTCGGCGTACACACCGCACAGTTCGAACCGGTGCCGCGCGAGCGCCGCCGCGAGAAGATGGGACGCCTCTTTCTGGAGCTCACCGATCTGCCGCGCGGTCGCCGGCCGGAGCAGCTGCCGCGCATGATCGAGGAAGCGCGCAAGACGACCGATGCCGACGCGCTGCGCGCCGTGCTCGCTGGCGTGAAGTACGAAACGAAGGCCCCCGACGAGGACGTCGAGGAGAAGCTGCAGCAGGTGGACTGGGAGCACGACGCGGTTCTCCTGTTCGTCGGCCGGCTCATCTCGGCCAAGGGGATCCAGTCGGGGCTCGCCGCCCTCCCGTTGCTGCTTGCCGAGGATCCCGGCATCCGGTTGCTCGCCGTGGGTCACGGCCCGCTGCGCGAACCGATGGAGGCGTTCCTCTGGGCGCTCGAGCACGGCGATCGCGCGCTCGCGATGCGCATCGTGGAATGCGGCCGCATGCTCGAGGGCGACCCCGATGGCGCTGGTGGTTCGCAGGCGCTCGGGAAGGTGAAGTGGTTCTTCCGTGATCTCGAGGAGCGCGGGGAGCTGGACCGCTACTTCGAGATCGCGCAGGAACACGTGCGCGCCGACCGTGTCATCTTCACCGGATATCTCACGCACCGCGAGCTGCGACATCTCTTTCCCTGCTGCGACGCCGGCATCTTTCCTTCAATCGTGAAGGAGGCGGGGCCTCTCGTCTTTCTCGAGGCGCTGGCCTCCGGCTGCTTCCCCCTCGGCACGTACTTCGGCGGCATGAAGGCGAGCATCGACGCGATCGCCGAGCTGTTTCCGCCCGAGATCGCCGCGGCCATGAAGATCGATCCCCTCGACACGGTGGCGGACATCGTGTCGAACGTGTCGCTGGCCCTGCGTTTCGGCGTACGCTACAAGGACGTCCTCAGCCGCACCGCGCAGGCGCGATACGATTGGACGAGCGTGGGTCGGAAGCTCGTGCACGAGCTCGACAGCCTCGCCGCGCTCCGGCACGGGAGTACGTCTGTTGCATGAGCGGGGCATGATGCATCGCCGACGCCCCGACCTCTCCCTGAAGCGCCTCACCACCCTGCTCGCCGCGCTCGCGGCGATCGGCGTCGCCTGCGGGCGCGCGTCCACGGAACCGGAGGCCGCGCACGCGGTCGCCGATGCAGCCGCGACAGTGGCACAGGTGGCGGCCGCCGTCACCGGCCAGGATGCTCCGCTCGCTGACGACCAGCTCGACGGCAAGCACCTCGGCTTCGACACGCACACCTACCCGGGCGACAAGACGATGCACGCCTGGAAGACCGCGGCGAACGCCCCCTACAGCTGGGTGGGCTACTACCTCGTCTCGCCCTGCCACAAGGATGCGTCGTGGAGCGGCAAGCGGACCACGCTCACCGGCATGGGGTGGGGACTCGCCGCCGTCTACGTCGGCCAGCAGACGTGGGGACGCACACCCAAGCCGCTCACGCCGGCGAGGATCACCCAGCTCGCAAAGTCCAGGTCGAACTGCAACGCCGACTTCCTCACCGCCGATCGCGGCGTGGCCGACGGCCGAGATGCGATCGCGAAGACGACGGCCGAGGGCTTCGCTCCGCGCTCCGTCGTCTTCCTCGACATCGAGCGGATGGAGAAGATGCCGCAGGCGATGCGCGACTATTACCGCGCCTGGGCGCGTACACTGCTGCAGGATGGACACTTCCTGCCCGGCGTGTACGTGCACGCGCACAACGCGCAGGCGGTGCACGACGACCTCAAGGCGGAGTTCCTCGCCGCCGGAGTAAAGGAGGAGCCGCGGGTGTGGGTGGCCACTGGTCACGGCTTCGACGAGACCAAGTCGCCGCAGGACGTCGGTTTCACCTTCGCCGGCATGTGGCAGGGGATGATCGACGTCGCGCGGCGCGTCGCCGACATCAAGCTTCCGGTGGACGTGAACGTGTCGTCCTGGGTCTCGCCCTCCGAGCCGGCGACGCGCGCGGCCGACTGACCGCGCGCGTCGCTTCGTCGATCAGGCCTTTGCCTTGGTCTTCGCCTTCGGCGCTTTCTTGTCGGCCTTCTCGGTCTTCGCCATCTTGGCATCGGCCGCGGCGGCGGTCTTCTCGATCTTCGCGTCGGCCTTCGCGGCGGTCTTGGCGATCTTGGTTTCCGCCTTCGCGGCCGTCGCCGAGACCTTGGTGTCCGCCTTCATGTCGGCCTTCGCCGCCTTGGTTTCCGCCTTGGCCACCTTGGCG
>DASSIC010000515.1:0-8506 GCA_035692325.1 Gemmatimonadaceae bacterium
CATGCACCCCGACCAGATCGACCGGCGCGACATGGGGCTCGGCCGCAAGCTGCGCGAGCAGGCCGCGGCGCGCGAGATGGAGAAGCACTACTCCAAGGAGCAGATCCTCGAGGGGTACATCAATCAGATCAACTTCGGCCATGGATGGTACGGCATCGAGTCGGCGTCGCGCCATTACTTCGCCAAGCCAGCCGCCCGCCTGACGCTTGCCGAGGCGGCGACGCTCGCGGCACTGCCGAAGTCGCCGGTCGGATATGATCCCTCGCGATTCCCCGAGAAGGCGCGGGTGCGGCGCAACGTCATTCTCGGCCTCATGGCCGAGCAGGGCTACATTAGCGCCGCCGACGCAGCCCGAGCGAAGGCGGAGCCCGTCGTCACCGATCGGAACCGAGGCGTCGCGGTGCCCGCCGAATACTTCGTCGATGCGGTGCGCCAGTCGCTCGAGAGAAGTGGCGTGAGCCTCGCTGCCGGTGGGCTTCGCATCTACACCACGGCCGACGTCGCCCTTCAGCGCGCCGCGGTGGATGCGCTGGTGCAGGGCACGCTCGACGTGGAGCAGCGCGCGGGCTATCGGCATCCCACGTTGGCGAAGGCGCCGAACAAGAGCGACGCGCTGGAGGGCGTCGTGGTGGCGATCGAGCCGAGCACGGGGGACGTGAAGGCGCTGGTCGGAGGCCGCGATCATCAGCTCGCGCCGTTCAATCGCGCCACCAACGCGCTGCGGCAGCCAGGCTCGTCGTTCAAGCCGTTCGTCTACGCGCTCGCGCTCGAGGACAGCATGAGCGCGGCGACGATCGTACCGGACAGCGCGATCGCGATCGTGATCGACAGCGCGCGCAACGAGATCTACCGGCCAGAGAACTCCGACGGGAAGTTCATGGGCCCCATCACGCTGCGCGAAGCGCTCACGCACTCGCGCAACCCGGTGGCCGTGCAGCTCGCCATGCACGTCGGGCTGGATTCCATGGCGGAGATCGGCCGTCGCGCGGGCATCGAGACACCGATCATGCCGGTGCCCGCCAGCGCGCTCGGTGCGTCGGCGGTGCATCCGCTCGACTACGTGGCGGCGTATACGGTGTGGGCCAACCTGGGCAGCGTCGTCGAGCCGCGGCTGGTGACGCGCATCGAGGACGCGGCGGGTCGCAACATCTATCAGCGGCCGCCCTCCACGCCGCGCTCGGTGATGGATCCGCGTGTCGCCTTCATCGTGCGCGACATGATGCGCGACGCGGCGGAGCGGGGGACCGGTGGGCCCGCGAGGCGCGCCGTGCCGGCGAACATCACGATCGCCGGCAAGACGGGGACGACGAACGACAACGTGGACGTCTGGTTCATGGGGATGACGCCGGATCTCGTCGCGGGCGTCTGGCTCGGCTTCGACCGTCCGACGACGATCATGCCCGGCGCCGCGGGCGGCTCGCTCGCCGCGCCGATCTGGGGGGCGATGATGGCGCGTTACTACGCCGGACGCGCGGCGCCGGCAACGTGGACCCCACCGGTGGGGATGCTGACGGCGGAGCTCGACCGGACGACCGGGCTGGTCGCCGACGCCGCTACCCCGGCAGCCCAGCGGTACACGGAGTACTTCGTCCCCGGCACCGAGCCCGAGCCGCTCAGGAGCGTGCCCTGGAAGCTGCCGGTGTTCGGTGCGGTCGTGGCCTATTGAGGCTGAACCTCGAGCGGCCAAAGCAGAAACGCCCCGTTTCGCAGAGCGAAACGGGGCGTTCCTTGTCGAGCGTGGACTAGTTCAGCCTGTCGTTAGACGACCGGACCTGTCCGACTCGCCGTGTTAGCGGCCGAGCTTGACGACGTTCTCAGCGGCCGGGCCCTTCGCGCCCTGAACCACGTCGAACTCCACGGCCTCGCCCTCGGCGAGGGACTTGAAGCCGTGACCCTGAATGGCGGAGTGGTGCACGAAGCAATCCTTCTCGCCGTTCGCGGGGGTGATGAAGCCAAAGCCCTTCGTGTCGTTGAACCACTTCACGGTGCCGGTCGTACGCATAGCTGAACTCCTGATGTGTTTGTGGTCGAACGCCGAAGCTCGGCGTCCATGGTGACCACATTGTTGAACGTGAACGGCGCCCTCACGCGGGGGCTCACCCTGCAGTTACGGAACTGTACCGTAGCTGTAGCGACGCGGGCGAGAAAAAAAAGGGACCCGCGAGTAGCAGGCCCCTGATCCGTCGGAACTAGGTCCCCCGGGCCGAAGCACGGGGTGCGTCGCTGAAACCAATAGTAACACCTTCCATCACCGTGCGATAGGGGGCTGCCGCACACAATGCGGCAGCCCCCCGGAAACAGCTGTCGCCGCCTACGACCCGACGGCCGCCTCCGCTTGCTCCATGATCTGTGGCTTCGCCGCCGGAGGCGTCCCGTTCACCGGCGGCAGGAGGGCGATCGCGAACGCCTCGTCGAGCGTGCTCACGCAGTGGAAGGTGAGCTGCTTCCGCACCTCCTCCGGGATGTCCTCCATGTCCGCCTCGTTGTCCCTCGGCAGGATGATGGTGGTGATGCCGGCCCGGTGGGCGCCCAGGACCTTCTCCTTCAGTCCGCCGATCGGCAGCACACGGCCGCGCAACGTGGCTTCGCCCGTCATGGCCACGTCCCGGCGCACCGGCCGCCCCGACATCGCGCTCACGAGCGCGGTCGAGATGGCCACGCCCGCGCTCGGTCCGTCCTTCGGGATCGCGCCCGCCGGCACGTGAACGTGCACCTCGATCGACCCGAGCCTGTCCTCAGGGATCTTGAGCGCCGAGGCGTGCGTCGCCGCATAGGTGAGCGCGGCACGCGCGCTCTCCTTCATCACGTCGCCGAGCTGGCCGGTGAGAATGAGCGACACGTTCCCCCACCCGCTCACCTGCACCTTCTGGTCGTCGCCGTCGGTCGCGCGCTGGGCGCCGTGCAAACGTCGGATTGCCGCCTCGACGAACATGATGTCGCCGCCCATCGGCGTGTAGTACATCCCCGCGGCCACGCCGATCTCGTTCTCCTCGTTCGCGCGCTCGGGATGCACGCGTGGACGCCCCAGCAGGTCGCGCACGTCCTGCACGCTGATGTGAAAGTCGTCCGTCTCGCCTGACGCCAGCTTGCGCGCGACCTTGCGCGCCACCGCGCCCACCTGACGCTCGAGCTGACGCACGCCGCTCTCGCGGGTGTAGTTCGTCACGATGCTCATCACGGCGGCGTCGTCGAACACGATGTTCTTGCTCTTGAGCCCCGAATCCTCGAGCTGCCGCGGGATGAGATACTTCTTCGCGATCTCCGCCTTCTCGCGCTCGGTGTAGCCCGCGAACTCCACCGCTTCCATGCGATCGAAGAGGGGGCCCGGGATGTTCTGGACGAAGTTCGCCGTCGCGATGAACAGCACCTCGCTCAGGTCGAAGGGCACGCCCAGGTAGTGGTCGGTGAAGGTGTCGTTCTGCGCGGGATCGAGCACCTCGAGCAGCGCACTCGCCGGATCGCCCTGGAACGACGCGCCGAGCTTGTCCACCTCGTCCAGCAGGAAGACCGGATTGCGTGTCTTCGCCTGCTTGAGTCCCTGGATGATGCGACCCGGCATGGCACCCACGTAGGTGCGCCGGTGTCCGCGAATGTCGGCCTCGTCGCGCACGCCGCCGAGCGCGACGCGCACGTACTCACGGCCGAGCGACCGCGCGATCGACTTGGCGATCGACGTCTTGCCGACGCCCGGCGGCCCCGAAAAGAGAAGAATCGGCCCCTTGGCCATGGCCCTGGCCTTGGCTTCCTTCTTGTCCTTCACGGCGCGGTGCTCGCCCGTCACGTTCAGCACCGGCGTGGCGTCGGCGCGCTCGGGCTTGAACGCGGCCACCGGCACCTCGCCCGACGTCTCGACCTCCTGCGCCATCTCCTGCGCACGCAGCTGGCGCACGGCCAGGAACTCCAGCACCCGGTCCTTGACGTCGGGCAGGCCGTAGTGGTCCTCGTCCAGCACCTGATTCGCGCGGGTGAGGTCGAGGTTGTCGTCGCTGCGGGTGTTCCACGGCAGCTCGGCGATCCACTCGAGGTATGTGCGGATGACCTGCGCCTCCATCGACTCGCGGCCGGCGCGCTCCAGGCGACCCAGCTCGCGTTCCACCTCCGTCCGCGCCGACGGCGGCAGCTCGAGCTTGTCCAGCTTCTCGCGCAGCTCGCTGATCTCCTTGCTCTGATCGTCGTCGCCGAGCTCCTTCTGGATCGCCTTCATCTGCTCCCGCAGATACATCTCGCGCTGGCGCTCGCCGAGCTCCTCCTGCACCTGCGACTTGATCTCCTCCTGCATCTCGATCATGCCGATCTGCCGCTGCACATGGACGAGCACGCGTCGCAGGCGATCCTCGACGTTCATGTTCTCGAGCAGGCCCTGACGCTCGGCCACCGGCAGCTCGATGTAGCCGGCCACGAGATCGCTGAAGCGACCGGGATCGGTAACGGCGTCGAGCACCTGGTGCACCACTTCCTCGGGGAGGCCGCGGCGTTCGCCAAGCTCGGCGGCCCGCTCACGAATTTCCTTGTACAGCGCGACGAACGCGGGGTCGTCTTCGCTCAACGGCTTCTGTTCCTCGACCGGCTGCACGACGGCGGCGAGGTAGTTGTCCACGGTGGTGTACTGGAGCGCGGTGGCGCGCTGCTCGCCCTGGAGCAGCAGCTGCACGCCGCCCAGCCCGCGCTGGATCTGGCCGATGCGCGCGATGACACCCATCGAGTACAGGATGTCGGGGGTTGGTTCGTCGGTGTTGTCGCGCTGGGCGACGGCGAACACGAGGCGATCACCCTTGAGCGCGGCCTCGATGGCGCGGAGCGTACCAGGCCGGCCGGCCGCGATCGGAGCGGTCAGTCCGGGAAAGATGACCGTGCCCCGAAGTGGAAGCACGGGAAGGGTCTGACGCTGTGCCATGGTTGGTACCTGGATGTGAAAGAGCGGCCCCGAGGTGATGCATCTCGACGTGAGCGCGCTCACCCCGGGGCCGAGGCGTCCCGAAAGCGCACACTCCATTCCAAGCCCATTCCGACAGCCCGGCAGGATCTGACACTTCCTGCGGTCATCGTGACGTAGTGACCCTGCCGCTGTGGCGGTTGTCCTTTCCAGTGCCGTGCCGTCGTGCTAGTATGACCACTTCACGTCTCACCCTGCCTCCCAGTCGTCGCGTGCCCGACCCGCTCGCCTCTGCCGCGGATGACGAGCTCCGCGCTCATGTCCAGCGCGCGCTTGCGGCCCACTACGAGCTCGACTGCGAGATCGGACGGGGCGGCATGGGCATCGTCTATCGTGCCAAGGACCGCCGCCTGAAGCGGCAGGTCGCCATCAAGCTGCTCCCTCCCGAGCTGGCGTTTCGCAGCGAGATCAAGTCTCGTTTCCTGCGTGAGGCCGAGACGGCTGCGCAGCTCTCGCATCCGAACATCGTCCCGATCTACACCGTCGACGAAGTCGAGCAGCTCGTCTTCTTCGTCATGGCGTACGTCAGCGGCGACAACCTCGCGAAGCGATTGCACGAGCGCGGCGTGCTCACGGTGGACGAGACGCGCAAGATCCTGCGCGAGGTCGCCGATGCGCTCGCCTACGCCCATGACCGCGGCGTGGTGCATCGCGACATCAAGCCCGACAACATCCTGCTCGACGCGATCACCGGTCGGCCGATGGTCACCGACTTCGGCATCGCGCGCGCGATGGACTCCACCGGCGACAGCCGGCTCACGGCCACCGGCATGGCCATCGGCACGCCGGCATACATGTCGCCCGAGCAGGCGGCCGGCGAGCGCGAGATCGATGGACGGTCCGATCTCTATTCGCTCGGCATCCTCGGGTACCAGATGCTCACCGGAGAGCCCCCGTTCGCCGCGGGGAGCACGCCGGCCATGCTCGTGAAGCACATCTCGGAGCGGCCCAT
Source organism: Gemmatimonadaceae bacterium (assembly GCA_035692325.1). Classification (GTDB taxonomy): domain Bacteria; phylum Gemmatimonadota; class Gemmatimonadetes; order Gemmatimonadales; family Gemmatimonadaceae; genus AG11. Next base: position 5,886 of record DASSIC010000515.1, read on the forward strand.
TCCCGTGGAGCAGCGCCGAGCCGATGTGCCGACCGACCTCGCGCGGTCGGTCATGATGCTGCTCGAGAAGGAGCCGGCCAATCGCTTCCCGTCGGCGGCGGCGCTCGTGGCGGCGCTCGACACGCGCGAAGCGCCGCCGTCGCGTGCACCCGCCCCCGTCCCCGCCGCCCCGGCCCCCGCCGCACCGATGCGGCAGACGTACGGGTCGTCGCCCGCCGAGGGGCCGTACGCGCCGATGCCCGCGATGGCGGGCGCGCGCCCGCTCGCCGGCATGGTGAGCGACGAGATGCGCCGCTGGGAAGCGCCGCCGGTGATCCATTTCCGGCGCAAGATCGCGCCGTATCTGTTCGTGAACAGCGTGATCGTCCTATTCACGCTGTTCGGGCGCGGCGACTTCTTCTTCGCCACCGTGCTCTGGAGCATCTACATCGCCTTCAAGTACGCGAAGCTCTGGAGCGAGGGCTACGACTGGCGCGACGTGTTCAAGCAGCCGCGCGAGAAGGAGATCATGGAGGTGATCGAGGAGGCGGTGGAGTACGTCCGCGCCATCTTCGACCCGCAGGCGCGTGCCCGCCTGCGCGATGCGCGCACGCAGCGCAAGATCGCGGCGCGGATGGCGCCCCCCTCGCTTCCCGCCGGCTTCAACGGTTCGCCGGCCTCGTCGTACGCCGCGATGCAGCTCAGCGGGCCGCAGGGCGACCGCGTGCGTCAGGCGATGTCCGATCGTGACGAGATCCTGCGTCGCGTCAACGACCTCCCCAAGTCGCAGAAGGAGCAGCTGGGCGACGTGTCGCGTTCGGCGATGGCGCTCGCGGACAAGGTGCAGGGCCTCGCGCTCGCCTACGACGAGGTGGCGCGCCAGGATCTCGGCGCGGCGCGCGATCAGCTCGAGGGGGAGATCACCACGCTCGAGAATGCGGCCAACCCGCTCGATCGGGGCAGCGAGGATCGCGTGCGGCGCCTGGCCTATCTCAAGCGGCAGCGGCGGGCGCTCGTCGATGCCGGACAGCGCAAGGACGCCCTGTCCGCGAAGCTCGAGACCTGCGCGCTCGCGCTCCAGAACATGCGCTTCGACCTGATGCGCCTCGGTGCCAGCCCGCAGATGCACCAGCACATCACGTCGCTCGCCAACCAGGCGATGAAGCTCACGGAGAACGTCGACGATGCACTGTTCGTCGCCGACGAGATGGGCCGTGCCGGCTCGCGGCGCTCCGCCAGCGCCGCGCGGGCCTCGGAGCGCGGGTGACCGATCACCTGCTCGACCGCCTCGTCGTTGCGGTCGGGACCCAGTATCTCGTCGACGCGGAGATCGGGCGCGGCGGCATGGCGGTCGTGTACCGGGCGCGCGACCTGCGGCTCAACCGGCGCGTCGCGATCAAGGTGCTGCCCCCCGAGCTCGCGTTCAACGCCGACGTGCGCGAGCGCTTCCTCCGCGAGGCACAGACGTCGGCGCAGCTCGCGCATCCGGGTATCGTCCCGATCTACATGGTGGACGAGGCCGAGGGACTCGTGTTCTTCGTCATGGCGCTCGTGGATGGAGAGACGCTGGGCGAGCGGCTGCTCCGCGAGCGGAGGCTCCCGGCCGAACAGGTGCGGCGCATTCTCATCGACGTGGCCGATGCCCTCGCCTACGCGCACGCGCATGGCGTCGTGCATCGGGACATCAAGCCGGACAACATCATGCTCGAGCGCTCCACGGAGCGCGCCGTCGTGACGGACTTCGGCATCGCGCGCGCCGCCGCTGGCGACTCGCGGCTGACCGTCACCGGTGTGGCGATCGGCACGCCGGCGTACATGTCCCCCGAGCAGGCGCTCGGCGAGCGCGAGCTCGACGGGCGCAGCGACATCTACTCGCTCGGGATCATCGGCTACCAGATGCTCGCCGGCGAACCCCCATTCAAGGCGTCGAACACGCCGGCGATGCTGGTGAAGCACGTCTCGGAGACACCGCGTCCGCTCGAACAGCTGCGTCCCGATGTACCTCGCGAGCTCGTGAACGCGATCGCGCGTGCACTGGCCAAGAAGCCCGAGGACCGCTGGGCGGACGCCGGCGCATTCCGCGATGCGCTGTCGGGCGCGCGCGAGGCGGCGGCGTATGTCGAGCGGCCGGCTCCCCCGCTGGCCGCGCCCCGGCCGTGGGACGACAGTCGGCAGGTAGTGGAGCCGCGCGCGAACCTGCCCTACGTCCCGCCGATGCCGCCGATGCCGGCCATGCCGACCTGGGGAACGCGAGCGGAGTGGAAGGCCTGGCGGCGGGAGCACAAGCAGTGGGAGCTCGAGCGGCGGCGTCGAGAGCGCGGATACGACGTCGAAGCATTCGACGCCACCAGGCCGCTGGAGGAGCGGATCACGGCGTTCCGCCGGCGATCGGTCGGCTCGCTGGTGACCGTGGCGTCGCTCGCCGTCGTGAACCTCGTCACCTCGCCAGAACACGTCTGGTTCCTGATTCCCGGCGCCTTCATCACGATCGGCATCATCTCACGCGCCGGAAAGCTCTGGGCCGACGGCGTGCCGCTGGGACGGATGTTCTCGCGCGGCACGCTCGAGCCGGGAAGCGAGCGCGCTCTCGCGACTCCCGTGCTGCGCGGTACGTCGGGCGATGCTGCGCTGTCGCTGGCACC